>WHSM01000360.1 GCA_009380105.1 Micromonosporaceae bacterium | reverse complement strand
GTGGCTGGGCCGCGACTTCGTGGCGGCGCAGGCGCTGGTGCGACGGGCAGACCGCTGGATCGCGCGGGGAGGGGTGCTCGGAGTGCTCGCGCTGCGGCTGCTGCCGATCGCGCCGTTCGGGCTGGTCAGCTACGCGCTGGGGACCAGCGGGGTGCGGTTGTCGGCGTACCTGGCGGGCACGGTGCTGGGCATGCTTCCGAGCACGATTGTGTACGCCAACCTCGGTGCCGCCGCGACCCGGCCGGGCAGCGCCGCGTTCGGCTTCTCCTTGGCCGGGGTGCTGATGCTCGGCCTCGGCACAGCGCTCGCCGCGACGTGGATCGCCCGCACCCAGCGGCAGTAGGCAGGCCGGCTACTTGGCCTTCAGTTCCAGGCCTTTGCCGGATTTGGCCGTCAGGGTGAGTTGGTCGGCTTCGATCTCGTACGACACCGTGCCGCGCAGCACCTCCAGCACTGTCTTCTCCAGCTCGCCGGGCCCGCCCGCGCACGCCTTCTTGGTGGCGACGAGGTTCGAGAACGCGATCGTGGATTTCGTCACCGCGACCGTCGCGCTGAACTGGTTGCAGCCGGTGTCGCCGCGCACCTTCGCGTCGTCGCCGAACGTGAGGTGCGCCGTCGCGCCGACGGGGACCGACGCCGCCGTGTTGCCGTCCAGGATGCTCTCCACGACCCAGCGGGTGTCCTGCACCGGCCGGTCCGGGTCGGCGACGCGGCGGTCGGTGAGCTTGATCCTCGTCTCGCCGCGGGTCAGGATGAGCGTGTCGCCGTCCAGGCGCCAGGTGGGCTTGTCGGTGAGGAGTCCGGTGAGCCACTCGTCCTGCTTCATCAGGTTCTGCTCGCAGGCCATCTCGGTGCCGCCGAGGCCGGTGACCACGAGGCGGTCGCCGTCGAACTCGGCGTCGCCGCTGAAGCTGTTGCAGCCGGCGTGCGCCCCGATCCAGCCGCGTTTGAACTCCAGCCGGATCTGGGATCCGGCGACCAGGGGACGCGGCTCGCCCTTGTCAGTGACGGAGTCGGACAGGAAGGTGCGCCCGACCGGCGTGCCGGCGCCGGTGTTCTTCCCCGCGCCGGGATCGTCCCCGGCGCCTGAGCCCTTGCCGCAGCCGGCGGCGCCGGCAGCGAGGAGCAGCGACAGCGGAAGTGCGAGGATCGGCTTCATGGCGGTTGGACGACTCCGCATTCTGGCGGGTTCCAGTTGCCTCAAATTACTTTGGGTGATCGCCAGGTTGTAGGCGGAATCCCAGAATTCAGGATCGGCTTCCGAATCCTGAGCCAGGCGGTACGCTGGTCGCCGTGACTCGACGTCTGCGGCTGCTCACCTGCGGCCTCATTATTCGCACCTAGCGCGCACGGCCCCTCGACGTGCGCGCAGACCTCCCGCGATCAGCGGGGGGTCTTCTTGTTTCCAGGACCCGCTTACTCAGCTGCGCAGATTCCGCTAGGCCAGATTCCGTGGAAGGACCATCCGACATGCGACCCGCCTCCGAGCTCCATGGACCTGAGTTCCACGTGTTCGACACGACGCTGCGCGACGGAGCACAGCGCGAGGGGATCAGCTACTCCGTCACGGACAAGCTCGCCGTGGCGCGGCTGCTCGACGAGTTGGGCGTCGGGTTCATCGAGGGCGGGTGGCCTGGCGCGATGCCGAAGGACACTGAGTTCTTCCGCCGCGCGCACGCTGAGCTGAATCTCAAGCACGCCACGCTGGTGGCCTTCGGCGCCACCCGCAAAGCCGGGGTCGCCGTCGAGGAGGACCCGCAGGTGCGCGCGCTGCTCGACTCGCAGGCGCCCGCCCTCTGCCTGGTCGCCAAGTCCGACGTGCGCCACGTGAAGAAGGCGCTGCGCACCTCGTACCAGGAAAATCTGGCGATGGTGGCCGACACCGTGAGCTACGGCGTGGCGCAGGGGCGGCGGGTCTTCCTCGACTGCGAGCACTTCTTCGACGGGTACCGGGTCGACCCCGAGTACGCCGCCGAAGTGGTGCGGACCGGGTTCGAGGCCGGCGCCGATGTGGTGGTGCTGTGCGACACCAACGGCGGCATGCTGCCCAGCATGGTGGCCCGCACGATCACCGAGTTGCGGGAACGCCTCGCGGCCGCGGGTGTCGCGGCTGCGGGCGTCGCGGAGCCCCGGCTGGGGATCCACGCCCAGAACGACACCGGCTGCGCGGTGGCGAACACCATCGCGGCGGTGGAGGCCGGCGTGATGCACGTGCAGGGCACCGCGAACGGGTACGGCGAGCGACCCGGCAACGCCGACATCTTCACCGTGATCGGCAACCTCGCCCTCAAGCTGGGCATGCCCGTCCTACCGGAGGGCTGCCTGGAGCAGATGGCGGTCGTCTCGCACGCCATCGCCGAAATCGCGAACCTCGCGCCCGACACCCACCAGGCCTACGTCGGGTTCTCGGCCTTCGCCCACAAGGCGGGGCTGCACGCGAGCGCGATCAAAGTGGACCCGGATCTCTACAACCACGTGGAGCCGGCCACTGTCGGAAACGACATGCGCATCCTGGTCACCGAGATGGCCGGCCGGGCCAGTGTCGAGCTGAAGAGTCGCGAGCTCGGCGTGGACCTGGCCGGCCATCCCGAGGCGCTCGCCCGGGTCACCGATCGCGTGAAACAACTCGAGGCGGCCGGCTGGTCCTTCGAGGCGGCCGACGCGTCCTTCGAGTTGTTGGTACGACGTGAGCTCAACGGCGGCGCGGTGACCAGGCCGTTCACGCTGGAGTCGTACCGGGTGATCGTCGAGCACCGCGAGGACGGAGCCGTGGTCAGCGAGGCGACGGTCAAGGTGCGGGTGCGCGGCGAGCGGGTGATCGCCACCGCCGAGGGCAACGGCCCGGTGAACGCCCTGGACTCCGCGCTCCGCCAGGCGTTGGTGCGCCACTACCCGCGACTTGCGGCCGTCGAGCTGGTCGACTACAAGGTGCGAATCCTGGAAGGCTCGCACGGCACCGGGGCGGTCACGAGGGTGCTGGTCGAGTCGTCGGACCGGCAGCGGGAATGGACCACGGTCGGCGTGCACGAGAACGTGGTCGAGGCGTCGTGGCACGCCCTGGTCGACGCGCTCACGTACGCGGTGACCCGCGAGTCCGCCCCCGCGTAGCGGCCGGGCGAGCGTCACAGCAGCTCGGCGAGCCTCAGCAGCTCCAGCACGGTCGCGCCGGACGAGGTGATCGCGGTCGCCCCTCCGGCGAGGGCGGCGTCGTTGTTGATGTCTCTCGCGCGCGGGTTGCAGTAGATCACGAAGGGGATGTCGCGGTCGGTCTGTCGCACCGCCGTGAGCAGCCGCAACCCGGCGTCGAGGATCTCGGTTCCCTGCTCGAAGCGGACCATGTCCGAGATGACCATGCCGTAGCGACGCCGACCGAGGAGGCGCAGGCCCGTCTGGGTGTTGATGGCCAGATCGACCAGCAACCCGTGGCGCTGTAGCTGTTCTATGAGCAGGGCGTTGTTCTGCGGGTTGTCATCGACCCAGAGGACGGCGTACGCCTGTGGCCGGTGAGATGTCGCAGTGGCGCCGGGGCCCGCCTCGCTCCCCGGCTTCGCGGCCTCCAGCGGTTGGGTCGGCGCCTGCGGTGGGGTCGGCGTGTGCGGTTGGGCGGGCGCTTGCGGTTGGGGCGGTGCCGGTTGGGGCGGTGCCGGTTGGGGCGGTGCCGTTGGCTGGGGTGATCTCGGGGCCGACCCGCTGGGCGCTGCCGAGGCAGCGCCGCCGCCGATCGCGATCGATCTCCCGCCCCTTGCGATGGCCCCGGAACTCGCCGGATCGGCGGCGGAGCTGGCGACAGGTGCAGATCCGCCGCGTGGCGTGGCTGGGTGAGCCGACAGCTCCGCGACGGTCCGTCGCAGGGCGCCGAGCTGTTCCTGGAGGTCCGTGATCAGCGCGTTCTGCTGCTCGCTCAACTGCTTCACGGTGATCTTCTGCCCGCCTACCTCAAGGGTCCATTCCCGGGCCTCGGCAGAGCGAATGATCCGGGAAAGCGGGGCGCGGAACACCAGGAGCGCGACGAGCACCAGCAGCGGCCACAGCAGGCTGGCGACGGCGCTGACCAACTGGGCCACTCGATCCCCCGTACGTCACCTTGTGCGTCAACGGCCTGCATCGACGGCGTGCGTTGACGGCGTGCGTTGACGGCGTGCCCGGAACCCTACCGGAGTCGCGGTCTCGGCGGCTTTCCCAGGTCTACGAGGGAACGCGCCCGGTGCTGGCCAGGCGTCGACCCCAAGGGCTGGCCGTTTGGTCGTGCTTCGTCTACGACCCCGCGCACCGGCTCCTGGTGAGTCACGCGGTGAGCAGCGCGGGGAGCGCTTCGCCGATCGGATCGGTGATCACGGCGTCGGCGATTCCGTCGTACGGCGTCGGGTCGGCGTTGACGATCACGACACGGGCGCCGGCGCGGGACGCCAACTCGACCAGGCCGGCCGCCGGGTGCACCGTCAGTGAGGTGCCGATCGCCAGGAGCACGTCGCACATGAGGGCGGCCGACGCCGCGCGCTCCAGCACC
>WHSM01000514.1 GCA_009380105.1 Micromonosporaceae bacterium | reverse complement strand
GGTCAGCACCAGGCCGCACAGCGCGATCACGGCGCCGTAGTCGCGCACCAGCTTCACCACGCGGACCGGCAGCGAGGTCGAAGGAACCATGCTGGCGGCGGCCGAGCCGGACTGCATCACCGACGTGACCAGGTTGACCATCCACGTGCCGGCGAACACCGACACCAGCCACGCCGGCGTGTCCGGCCGGTACGCCACGGCCGCGCTCGCCACCGCCGTGACCAGCGCGATCTGCACCGCGATGTCGGCGAGGATGTCCAGCCGGGCGCCGGCCGGACTGCTCTGGCCGGTGACGCGGGCCAGTTGCCCGTCGGCGCAGTCGAAGGCGTAGGCCACCTGCCAGGCGATCAGGGCTCCGAGGCCGAGCGCCCACGCGGGCAGCGCGCCGGACGCGGCCAGCGGGGCGAGCGCGACCACGACGACGGACGCGCCCACACCGACCGCCAGGTTGACCAGTGTGAGGACGGTCGGAGGCAGTCGCAGCCGGTCGGCGGCGAGCGCGCAGAGCGCCCCGAGCCGCTGGCTGAACGCCTCGCTGTAGAGGCCGCCGCCGCGGTTCGTCGCCAGGAAGTCAGCCGCGCGTGGCCGGTGCGATCCGGCGCCCGACGCGGCCGGCTCAGCCACCGACCGCATCCACATACTCCTTGATCCGTTCCCGCGCCTCCTGCAGGCTGAGCGACAGGTGCTCCAGGACCGTGTAGCGGTCCGGCCGCGTGGCCGGCGCCGCCAGCAGCACCTCCGCGAACTGCTCCTCGGAGAGGCCGAGATCCGCCGGCAGGCGAGGCAGGCCGTGCCGGGCCAGGCAGTCGGAGAGCTGCCGGAACCGGTCCTCCTCGCCCCGCAGGTACGTGCAGAGCAGCGCGCCCATGCCGACCTGCTCGCCGTGCGTGCCCGCGTCGCGGTGCATCCCGTCGAGGGCGTGGGAGATCTCGTGGCAGCCGCCGCTGCACGGGCGGCTCGACCCACAGACGGCCATCGCGATCCCGCCGAGCGTGAGCGCCTCCGCGAGCGTGGTGAGGAAGTCGTCGTCGTCGATGCCGCCGGGGTGGTTCAGCACGGCCTCGGCGCCGTTGCGCGACAGCGCCGCAGCCAGGCCGTCGACCGGCTCGCCGCGCGCGGAGTGGGCCAGCTCCCAGTCGGCGACGGAGTTGGCGTTGCTGACCGCGTCGCCGATGCCGGAGCGGGTCTGCCGGCTGGGACCGCGCACCACGAAGTCCAGGTCCACGATGACAGCCATGGGCATGGTGACGCCGTACGAGTAACGGCCGCCCTCGTGGTCCAGGGTCGCCACCGGGGACGCGATGCCGTCGTGGGCGAGGCTGGTCGCGACGCTGACCATCGGCAGGGCGTACCGGGACGCGGCGTACTTGGCCGTGTCGAGGGTCTTGCCGCCGCCGACGCCGACGACAGCGTCGTACTGCTTCTCCGACAGCGCGCTGCCCAGAGCCAGCGCCGAGTCGAGGGTGCCGCCTTCCACGCGGCAGACCGTCGCGTTGCCGAGCGCCGGGCGGATCAGGTCCGCGATCCGCTCACCCTGGCCGGGGCCGACCACGACCGCCACGTCGCCGCCAGCGGAGATGCGCTGGTCGGCGAGGATCTTTCCCAGGTTGGCCACCGCGCCCCGGCGGATATCGATCGCCAGCGGCGCCGCCACCATTCGCGTCAGCAGTGGCACGCGATCTCCCGGGCACGACGAAGGTCGTCGTGGTTGTCCACCTCCACCCAGTCCACGTCACCGATGGCGGCGGTCTTCACCTCGCCGCCGCGCTCGGCGAGCTCCTGGTAGCCGTCCTCGTAGTAGAGGTTCGGGTCGCGTCGCCAGGTGGCTTCGAGGGCCTCGGCGAGCGGGCCGGCGGCCTCGGGCTCGATCAGCGTGGCGCCGATGTACTCACCGTGCGCCTCGGCCGGGTCCATCAGCTTGGTGATCCGGGTGAGCTGGCCGGTCTCGTCGAGGATCACCTTCATCTCCTCGTCGGCGAGCTTCTTGACGGTGTCCACGGCGAGCAGCACGCCGGGGCCGCGCTGGGAGAGCAGCGTCCGCTCCACGCTCACCGGATGCACGGTGTCGCCGTTGACGAGCAGCGCGCCGGCCTTGAAGTGATCGCGCGCCAACCAGAGGGAGTACGCGTTGTTCCACTCCTCGGCCTTGTCGTTGTGCACGAGGGTGAGGTTCACGCCGTACGTGTCTTCGAGGGCGGCCTGGCGCTCCTCGACGGCTTCGGCGGCGTACCCGACCACGATGGCGACATCGGTGAGGTCGACCTCGGCGAGGTTGCGCAGCGCGATGTCCAGGATGGTGGTCTCACCGTCGACAGGCACCAATGCTTTGGGCAATGTGTCGGTGTACGGGCGTAGCCGGCGCCCCGCTCCGGCTGCGAGGACCATGCCGATCATGTGCCTAATGCCCCTTTCGTGGTTGATGATTCGTCCTAGATCGCGCCAGTTCCCCCGCGGTGATTGATCCCTGCACGGTATCGGGTGACGGAGCCGGACTCGCAACTGGCCGGCAACCTCACGGCCATCCCGGCTCTGGCCACCGGCTATCCGGGAAAGCCTCGCCTGGCGCAGTGCGTGAACTTGATCTCTTCTTACTTCCGGGTAACGTGAGAACCTTACTTGTGGGTAAGGTGGCCACCGAGATTTATTGGACGACCCGTTGAAGTTCCGCGGCGGATCGTGGACCCCACGCGAGCGAGTGATGCGTATGTCGACCAGCCAGGGCCCCGCCAAGAGCCGAGGCCGCG
>WHSM01000546.1 GCA_009380105.1 Micromonosporaceae bacterium | reverse complement strand
GGCAGAGCAGGGCGTGACCGGCACCGTGAAGATCGCGGTCGGCCTGACCATGTTCGTGATCGCCCTCGGCCTTCTGGAGGCACTGTTCGCGGTGTACCTGCAGCGGCAGATCCTCGACACCGACTCGAACATCGACGCCGAAGAGCTGAGCCAGATCAAGATCACCTTCGGCACCATCGTCGGAGCCAACCTGTTCGTCTCGGTCGGCCTGGCGGCAGGCGCGCTGTTGACGCTGCGTCGCAGCGTGGCCGGCAAGGCTCTGATCTGGGTATTCGGGTCGATCTCGACGCTGATCCGTTGCGGCTGCGGCGGATTCGTGGGACTGATCGTGTTCTTCCTGGTCAGCGAGCCGAAAGCCGACGAGGACATGCCGATCCCCACCGGGCTGTGGGTGGCGCTGCTCACCAGCGAGGTGATCGCGCTGCTCCTCCTCCTGACCGTTATGATCATGCTGATGACCAAGGGCGCCAGCTTCAAGGACCCGACGCCGCCCACCGGCTATGGCCCGCCGCAGGGCCCCGGCTCGCCGGCCGCGCCGCCGTACGGCCCCGGCTCACCTGCCGGGCCTCCGTACGGCCCCGGCTCACCTGCCGGCCCGCCCGGCTTCGGTTCGCCGGCCGGGCCTCCGATGCCAGGCTCGCCGCCCGGCCGACCGGGCGGTCCGCCGAACGACGGCCTGCCGCACGTGCCGCCGACGCCAGGCTGGCCCGGCGGCTGACAGCCCCGCCATCAGCTTGCTGGCAGTGCCGCCGTCAGCTCGCGGCCGCAACGGGCGAGCGGTCCCGAGACAGGCCAGCCAGGTCGGCTACGAGTCGTACGGGTCCGCGCCGCCGGCGAGGCGGGCCACCATGTCGCCGAAGGCCCGCATCGTCGCCCGGTGCAGACCCGGCCCGAACGTCACCCGCGCCACTCCCCACCTCGCCAACTCCTCGAAGCTGGGCGACCCGGGGCGGTGCAGAACGTTGACGGGGCCCTTCACGGAAGCGACCAGCTCCCGGATCGTCTCGGCGTCGGGCGCCAGGATCGGGTAGACACAGTCGGCGCCCGCCTCGAAGTAGATCAGCGCGCGTCGCACCGTCTCGGCGACCCGCTCCGACGGGCTGCCCCACTCCTGGACGAACACGTCCACCCGGGCGTTGATCACCAGGTCGACCCCGGCCGCGCGCGTCGCGGCGCGCAGCCAGGCCAGTCGCTCGGCCTGCTTCTCGGCCGGCATCAGACCGCCCAGGAGGTGGTCGCTGTCCTCCAGGTTGCAGCCGGCGGCGCCGGCCTCGGTCAGGCGCGCCCCGAGCGAGGACGGCGGCAGGCCGTACCCGGCCTCGACGTCGACGGTCACCGGGACCTCGACCGCGCCGGTGATCCTGGCGGCCGCGGCGAACATCTCCGACGGCGGGGCGGCCTCGTGGTCGGCGTGCCCGAGCACCTCGGCCACCGAGGCGCTGCCGGTCGCGAGGGCGGGGAAGCCGGCGGCCGCCGCGACCTTCGCGCTCGCCGCGTCCCACACGTTCGGGAGCACCAACGGCCTGTCGCCGTAGTGCAATGCCCGCAGTTGGTCCGCCCGCTGTGCCACCAGCCGCTTGTCCGGCATTGTCGCGCGCGCCTGGGCCGTCATGAGCCGCTGAGGTACGCCGTCACCAGGTACCCGACGCCCACCAGGACGCCGATACCGCCGGCGCAACCGAGCGCGATGGGCATCGAACCGCCCGCACGCCGCGCCAGAAAGCCGCCGACCAGCATCAACACCGGCGGCGCCAGAAACAGCGGCCACAGCCACCATGGCCGGGCGCCGTTCTCGCCGGTCTCTGCCCCGAACCCCGACCACAGCAGCACGAGGCCCATCCCGACCATCGCGATGCCGGCCATCACCGCGCCCACGACGAGCACGGCTGCGCTGACGACCCATTCGACCATTCGCGGCATCATGAGAGCCTATTGCGTCCGGGCGCCCCGCGCGTACCCCGGCGGCGGTACGCGGGGCGCGGCGAGTGCGCCGCGCGGCGTACCAACAGAGCCTCTGGCTGGCCGACGACGAGGCCGCAACCGGCGGCAGACGATCGCCTCACGTCACACGAACGGCGCGCACAGCGCGCCGGACACGCAGAGGAGATTGTCATGTTGGCGCAGTTGTCAAGCTATCTGCCGGCCGAGATCGCCCACCCCGGACCGGGCTGGCACCACGGCGGGCCCGGCGCGGGCGGGCCGGGCTGGTGGCTCATCTTCCCGATCCTGTTCTGGACCCTGGTGCTGGGACTGATCGGGTACGTGATCTACCGCAGGACGCCGGCGCAGCAGGCGCGGGGCGCCGCCGAGCGGGCCCTGGCCGAGTCGTACGCCCGCGGTGAGATCACCGAGGAGGAGTTGCGGCAGCGGCGGTCCGTGCTGCGGGG
>WHSM01000279.1 GCA_009380105.1 Micromonosporaceae bacterium | reverse complement strand
GGGCCGTACGTGCTCGCCGAGCGGCTGGGCCACGAGCCGGATGCCGCCGAGCTGGCCGCCTACGACACCGACGGACTGATCGAGCTGTTCAGCCGGCGCCCCGCCATCCACCGGTTCCCCGCCAACATGGCCAAGCGGGTCCAGACGCTCTGCGCCTTCCTCCGTGACCATTACGACGGCGACGTCGAGGCGATCTGGCGGGACGCGCCGACCGGCGCGGAGCTGCTGAAGCGGCTGCGCGCGCTGCCAGGCTTCGGCGAGCAGAAGGCCAAGATCTTCCTCGCGTTGCTCGGAAAGCAGGTGGGGGTACTGCCCGAAGGCTGGCGGGAGGCCGCAGGCGGGTACGGCGAAGCGGGCTCGACGCGGTCCGTGGCCGACATCGTCGACGCCGACAGCCTGGCGCAGGTGCGAGAGCACAAGCGGCAGATGAAGCAGGCCGCGAAGGCGGGGACGGCGACGTGACCCGGCGGCGAACGGCGCTCATCACCGACGCGGAGGCCAGCCAGGACGCGCAGCTCCGGTCTCGTCAGATCCGGTACGCCTCGATGATGGGCATCCGCGTGGTGTTCCTGATCGTCGCCGGGGTGCTGGTCTCGGTCCAGGCGCCGATGCTGTGGCTGTGGCTGCCGCTGTGCGTCGCCGGCATGGTGTTCCTGCCGTGGATGGCGGTGCTGATCGCCAACGACCGGCCCCCGAAGGAGAAGCACCGGCTCGGCAGCGTGCTGCGCGGCCGCAGAGGCGCTCGCGACGCCGAGGAGACGACCGACCGACAGGTGACCGGCGGGACCCCGGAACGCCGAGCGATCCCGGCCGACGAGCACCGGGTCATCGACGCGGAACCCTGAGGACCCGGGCACGGAGCCGGCGACACCGGTCAGCGGGCCGGGCGGGCGCCGGGTCGGCTGATCGCCTCGGCAGCGAGGCCGGCGCCCTCGGCGAGCACCTGCTCCGGGGCGGCTCCGGCAAGCCACGCGTGGAGGGCTCCCGCCGCGAACGCGTCGCCGGCGCCGGTCACGTCCGTCACGTCGGCGGGAGCCGCCGGCGCCTGTGCGAACCCGCCGATCCCGGCCTGCACGGCGCCGTCCGCGCCGAGCTTCACGATCGCCGCGCCCGCGACGCCGGCCAGTGCTTCGGCCAGCCGGCGTGGCGGTCCGTCGCCCACGAGCACCCGCGCCTCGTCCGCGTTGGCGAAGAGCAGGTCCGCGTCTCGTACCCAATGCAGAAAGGCCGCGGCGCCGACCCGCCGCAACGGGCCGGCGGACGCCGCGTCCACGCTGGTCGACAGCCCCGCCGAGCGAGCCGCCGCGAGAGCGCGCAGACCGGCCGGCCGGGACCGCTCGTCGAAGAGCGGGTAGCCGGACAGGTGCAGGTGCGCGGCGTCCGGCGCGCCGTGCAACGCCGCGTCCACATGCTCGGGGGCAAGCAGCGCGTTGGCACCCCGGTCGCAGAGCATGCTGCGCTCGGCGCCCGTGGCGAGCACCACGACGGTCCCGGTCGGCGCCGGGAGCCGCACCGCGGCGCAGGCGACCCCCGCATCGCGCAGCTCGGCGATCCGCTCCTCCCCGGCCGCGTCCTGGCCTACGGCCGCGACCAGGGTGACCGACACGCCGAGCCGGGCCAGCCAGGCCGCGGTGTTCGCCGCGGAGCCGCCGCCGCGGAACGAGATCGCCGCCTCGGTGTCGGTGCCTTCGGCAACAGGGCCGGACGCTGCGGCGATCACGTCGGTGACCAGGTCGCCGACGACCAGGACCCGCCTCACGGCGACGCCGCTGCCGCGATCCGGGCCGCGAGCTCGGCGTTACGCAGGATGATCCGCACGTTCACGGCCAGGCTCTGCCCTTCGGTCGCCTCGTGGAAGTGGGCCAGCAGGTGCGGCGTGACCTGCTTGCCCGTGACGTGCTCAGCGGCAGCGCGGGCGAGCCCGTCGGCGAGCACGCGGTCGTGCAGCGCGGGGTCGAGCTGCTCGGAGACCGGCAGCGGGTTGGCGACCACCACGGCGCCGCCGCAGACGCCGTGGTCGCGCCGCGCGTCGAGGATCGCCGCGACCTGCTCCGGCGAGCCGGCTGACCAGTCGACCTCGTGCCCAGAGTCGGCGAGGTAGAAGCCGGGGAAGCGGCGCGTGCCGTACCCGACGACCGTCACCCCCAAGGTCTCCAGCCGCTCCAGCGTGGCGGGCACGTCCAGGATGGACTTCACTCCGGCGCAGACCACACACACGGGGGTACGGGCGAGCGTTGCCAGGTCCGCGGACTCGTCGAAGCTCGTCTCGGCCTGCCGGTGCACTCCGCCGAGCCCGCCGGTGGCGAAGACGCCGATGCCGGCGCGGGCGGCGATCGCGGCCGTGCTCGCCACGGTGGTGGCCCCGTCGACCCCGGCGGCCGCGGCGGGCGCCAGGTCGCGCGCCGAGAGCTTCGCGACGTCGTCTCCGGCGGCCATCCGCTCCAGGTCGGCGTCGTCGAGCCCGACGACGACCTCCCCGCCGATCATGCCGATCGTGGCCGGGACCGCGCCGTGATCGCGCACTGTCTGCTCGATCTGCCGGGCGACGGCGAGGTTGTCCGGACGCGGCAACCCGTGGGCGACGATGGTGCTCTCCAGGGCCACCACCGGCCGGCCGGCGTCGAGCGCCGCCGCCACGTGCGGCCCGTGCCTGATGCTGCTCACGGCCCGACGGTACGTTGCGTGCAGGCTGGTCGGAGACGGAGGGCGGGAGACGTGCGGGCTGTGGTGCAGACGGTGAGCCGGGCGAGCGTGACCGTGGACGGCGAGGTCGTCGGCGCGATTGACGACGGCCTGTTGGTGCTGGTCGGCGCGACCCACGACGACACCCCGGCGCACGCGGAGAAGCTCGCCCGGAAGGTGCACGAGCTGCGGATCCTGGATGACGAGCGCTCGGCCGCCGAGGCGTCGGCGCCGGTGCTCGTGGTCAGCCAGTTCACCCTGTACGGCGACGCCCGCAAGGGCCGCCGCCCAAGTTGGTCGGCCGCCGCCCCAGCCGAGTTGGCCGAGCCCCTGGTGACGGCGTTCGCAGACGCGCTACGGGCCCGCGGCGCCCACGTCGAGACGGGGAGATTCCGCGCCCACATGCTGGTGGAGAGCGTCAACGTCGGCCCCCGCACCCTTCTCCTGGAGGTCTGACCCACCGCAGGACCGCTACCGCCGACCGCTTCGACAACGAACCGGCAACAACGTATCCGACAAAATGCGGCAGATCGGGCAGTTGCGCCAGTGGTGTACGCCGGCAAGTCCCGACTTCATGCCACCCTGACCCCGGCGGTGCTCCCCACTCCCCCACCCGACGGCAGGCTCATCGCCACTGGGGGAGACAACACGAGCACCCGATACGGGGGAGGTTTGGGAACGGTGGCCCTACCACTGAGTGAGTTCGAGCCGGAGTTCTCCGGCAGCGCCGAGCAGGCAGCCGACTACCGCGACGAGCGGGGCGCGTCCGCGGACCTGGTCCGCGCGTACCTGAACGGAATCGGCCGCACCAAGCTGCTCAACGCCGAGCAGGAGGTGGAGCTGGCCAAGCGGATCGAAGCCGGCCTGTACGCCGACGACCTGCTGACCAACCAGTCCGAGCGCGTCGACCCGGAGCTCAAGGACGACCTCCGGATCCTCGTCGAAGAGGGCCAGGCCGCCAAGAACCACCTGCTGGAGGCGAACCTCCGCCTCGTGGTCAGCATCGCCAAGCGCTACACCGGCCGGGGCATGGCGTTCCTGGACCTGATCCAGGAAGGCAACCTGGGCCTGATCCGCGCAGTGGAGAAGTTCGACTACACCAAGGGGTTCAAGTTCTCCACGTACGCCACCTGGTGGATCCGGCAGGCGATCACCCGGGCGATGGCCGACCAGGCCCGCACCATCCGGATCCCGGTGCACATGGTCGAGCAGGTCAACCGCCTCGTCCGCACTCGCCGCGAGCTGTCGATGTCGCTGGGACGCGAGCCGCGCCACGACGAGATCGCCGGGGCGCTCGGGGTGCCGACCTACCAGGTGATCGAGCTGCTCTCGTACGACCGGGAGCCGGTCAGCCTCGACCAGGGGGTCGGCGAGGACGGCGACAGCGCGCTGTCGGACTTCGTCTGCCGGACCGACCCGAAGAGCGACCCGGAGGACAACGTGTCCTACGGGCTGCTCCGCCACGAGGTGGAGGGCGTGTTGGCCACGTTGAACCAGCGGGAGCAGGAGGTGATCCGGCTCCGCTTTGGCCTCGACGACGGCCGCCAGCGCACCCTCGACGAGGTGGGGCGCGAGTTCGGCCTCTCCCGGGAACGGATTCGCCAGATCGAGAAGGGCACGTTGCTCAAGCTGCGGCACCCGTCCCGGGCCAAGCGCCTGGAGTCGTACGTGTCGTGAAGCCGGGGCGGCGGAGACCACCGCGGGGATGTTGCGATGGGGAAAACGGGGGCCAGGCGGGGCCGGCGTCAACGACGACGCTGGCCCCTCCGCCGTCCGCGCCCCTCCGCCGTCCGCGCCCGGCGGTCAGCGCAGCCGGCGTGGGCCCGTGTCCGGCCGGGTCTCCGGTGGCCCCAGCGTGAGCGAGGCGTGCAGCACCGCCAGGCCGGTCGGCGCGGCGAGCACAGGGTTCAGCTCCAGAGCCCGCGCCTGCGGCTGCTCGTCGGCGAGCAGCCCGACCCGGAGCACCAGATCCTCCAGGGCGGCGGCGTCGACAGAAGACGCCGACTCCCTTGACGCGTCACGCCCTGGACTCGGGGCCCTCGCCGGCTCCCCGCCCTGGTACCCGAACAGCATCGGCGCGCCGCGTGAGTCCCGCACCAGCCGCGCCGCGTCCACGTCGGTCAGCGGGGCCGCGCGCCACGACTGGTCGCCGAGCAGCTCCGCGGTGGCGCCCGCGAGCCCGAACCCGACCACCGGGCCGAACGCGCGGTCCTGCGCCAGCCGCACCCGGCACGCGATCCCCGGCGGCCGCATCGGCTGCACCAGGACTGCGACGTCCGCGCCGAAGCGCTCGGCGATCGCCTGGTACGCCCGCCGCACCTCCGCCGCGTCACGCAGCTCCAACCGCACGGCGCCGAGGTCGAGCCGGCCGCGCAGCGCGGCGGCGCTCACCTTGAGCGCGACGGGGTAGCCGAACCGCTCGGCGGCCTCCGCGGCCTCGTCTGCGCAGCGAGCGGCCGCCGACGGGACCACGTGGATCCCGTACGCGCTCAGCAGCGGCGCCGCCTCCCCGTCCGCGAGCACCGGCTCCTCGGCCGACGCGAGCCGGGCGGCGATCGCCTCGCGCGCCGCGTCCGGGTCCACGCCAGGCACGTCCGGCACCACGCCGGCCGGCTCGCGTCGCCAGGCCGCGTACTCGGCGACGCGACTCAGCGCCCGCACGGCCTCCTCCACCGAGCCGTACGCCGGCACGGCCCCCCGCTCGGCAGCGGTGTCCATGGCGGCCGGGACCGCTGACACCGCCGACGCTCCGCCGGCCATGAACGTGGCGACGACCGGCTTGTCGGCGCCGGCAGCCTCCTCGACGAGCACGTCGGCGTACCCGGAGCTGCTCCCTCCCACCTGCGGCACGAACGCCACCACGATCGCGTCGGTCTCGTCGTCGGCGACGGCTTCGCGCAGCGCGCTGGCGAACGCCGACGGCGGCGCGCTCGGCCCGACGTTCACCGGATAGTGCTCCGGCATCCGCATGCCACCGGCCAGCGCTGCCTCCACGGCGAGCCGCACCAGCGCGGTGGAGTTGCCGACCACGCCGACCCGGTTTCCGCCCGGCAGCGGCTGGCACGCCAGCAGCAGCCCGACGTCGAACAGCTCCCCCACGGCGCCGACCCGGATCACACCGTGCTGCGCGAACAGTGCCGTCGCCTCGCTGCCCGCTCCTCGTGAGCCCTGGCTCGCGACCGCCACGACAGGCTTGTGTCGCGCCAACTGCCGGGCCACCCGGGCGAACTTGCGCGGGTTGCCGAAGGTCTCCAGATACAGCAGCACCACGTCGGTCGCCGGGTCGCTGCGCCAGTGCTGCAGCAGGTCGTTGCCGGACACGTCGGCACGGTTGCCGGCGGAGACGAAGCCGGACAGTCCCAGGCCCCGTTCGGCGGCGGCGGCGAGCAGCGCGATGCCGAACGCCCCGGACTGGCAGAAGAACCCGACCCGGCCCCGCGGCGGCAACGACGGCGCCAGAGTGGCGTTG
>WHSM01000585.1 GCA_009380105.1 Micromonosporaceae bacterium | reverse complement strand
GCGGTGAGTTGTCTCACCGCGCGCCCAAGCTACTACTCAGTAAACTTCGGGCTATACCCGCCAGCCGGAGGTGTGCTGTGCCTGCGCCCAGCCCGAGTCAGCCCGAGCCACGTGAGCGCGACCGCGCCTGGGTGATGCGCACGTATGCGGGGCATTCCTCGCCCGCGGAGTCCAACGCGCTGTTCCGGCGCAATCTCGCGAAGGGCCAGACTGGGCTGTCGGTCGCCTTCGACCTGCCGACCCAGACCGGGTACGACCCGGACCACGAGCTGGCCAGGGGCGAGGTGGGGCGGGTCGGGGCGCCGATCGCGCACCTGGGCGACATGCGGGGGCTGTGCGAGGGCATCCCGCTGACCAAGATGAACACCTCGATGACGATCAACGCGCCGGCGATGTGGCTGCTCGCGCTTTACGCCACGGTCGCCGCCGAGCAGACGGCCGCCGACGGGGTCGACCAGGCCGAGGCGATCCGGCAGCTCACCGGGACCACCCAGAACGACATCGTCAAGGAGTACCTGTCCCGGGGCACCTACATCTTCCCGCCCGGCCCGTCGCTGCGACTGACCACGGACACCATCGCGTGGACCGTGTCGAACCTGCCGAAGTGGAACCCGGTCAACGTCTGCTCGTACCAC
This sequence comes from Micromonosporaceae bacterium, assembly GCA_009380105.1. Classification (GTDB taxonomy): domain Bacteria; phylum Actinomycetota; class Actinomycetes; order Mycobacteriales; family Micromonosporaceae; genus WHSM01. Next base: position 1,351 of record WHSM01000585.1, on the reverse strand, counting down.
CTGCAGGAGGCCGGGGCCACGCCGGTGCAGGAGGTGGCGTACGCGCTGTCCACCGCCATAGCGATCCTGGACTCGGTCCGGGACTCCGGTCAGGTGCCGCAGGAGAAGCTGGGCGACGTCGTCGCGCGGATCTCGTTCTTCGTCAACGCCGGGGTGCGGTTCGTCGAAGAGATGTGCAAGATGCGCGCCTTCGCCCGGCTCTGGGACACGATCACTTTAGAGCGGTACGGCGTCCAGGACCCCAAGCACCGCCGGCTCCGTTACGGCGTGCAGGTGAACTCGCTCGGGCTGACCGAGGCGCAGCCGGAGAACAACGTGCAGCGGATCGTGCTGGAGATGCTCGGCGTGACGCTCTCCCGGGACGCCCGGGCCCGCGCGGTGCAGCTCCCGGCGTGGAACGAGGCGCTCGGCCTGCCCCGGCCGTGGGACCAGCAGTGGTCGCTGCGGATGCAGCAGGTGCTGGCGTACGAGACGGATCTGTTGGAGCACGATGACCTGTTCGCCGGCAGCCACGTGGTCGAGGCGAAGACAGCGGCGATCGCGGAAGGCGCGTCGAAGGAGATCGAGCACGTCCTGGAGTTGGGCGGCGTGATCGCGGCGGTGGAGAGTGGCTATCTGAAGGGCCAGCTCGTCGCCTCGCTGGCTGAGCGGCGCCGCCGCATGGAGAGCGGCGACGAGGTGGTGGTGGGCGTCAACCGGCACATCGAGACCGAGCCCAGCCCGCTCACCGCCGACGGGGCCGCGCCGATCCACACCGTCGACCCGGGCGTCGAGGTGGCCGCACGCGAGTCGGTGGCCGCGTGGCGCGCCGGCCGTGACGAGGCGGCCGCGCGGGAGGCGCTGGAGCGCCTCCAGGAGGAGGCGAAGAACGGCGGGAACCTGATGCCGGCCACGCTCGCCTGCGCCAAGGCCGGGGTGACGACAGGGGAGTGGGCCGGCGCCCTGCGCGAGGTGTTCGGCGAGTACCGCGCTCCGACCGGGATCGCGGCGGTCGCTGCGGCGGCCGGCGACGACGGGGTGGCGGCGGTGCGCGAGCGCGTCAAGGCCACCGAGAAGGAGCTGGGCAAGCGGCTGCGTCTGCTGGTCGGCAAGCCGGGCCTGGACGGGCACTCCAACGGCGCCGAGCAGATCGCGGTGCGCTCGCGCGATGTCGGCTTCGAAGTGATCTACCAGGGGATCCGGCTGACGCCAGCGCAGATCGTGGCCGCCGCAGCGCAGGAGGACGTCGACCTGGTGGGCCTGTCGGTGCTGTCCGGCGCGCACCTGTCGCTGGCGACCGAGGTGCTGGACGGCCTGCGCGAGGCGGGGCTGTCGGACCTGCCGGTGGTGGTCGGCGGGATCATCCCGAACG
>WHSM01000259.1 GCA_009380105.1 Micromonosporaceae bacterium | reverse complement strand
GGGCCTTCACGACTCGTACGACCGGGAACTCGGGCTCGACACGACCGAGATGTTCACCTTCATCGGCGCCACCCAAAACGACGAGTGGGAGAAGCTGCGCGGCTTCTACAGCGAGGACGCGATGCGCCAGTTCTCCCGGCGGGTGGCGCAGGAGATCGACGCCCGGGGCGTCCTCGACGTGCTGCGGCACGGGGTGCGGGACCGCGGCCACCTCATCCGCCTGGCGTACTTCCGGCCGGCTCACACGCTTGCCGATGATGCCCTGGTTCGATACGAACGCAATCGGCTGACCGTGACACGGCAGCTCGCGTACTCCGAGGCGGAGCGGGGTAAAGAACTTGACCTGGTCCTGTTTGTGAACGGGATCCCGGTCGTCACCGCCGAATTGAAGAACCCGCTCACCGGCCAGACGGTCGAGCACGCCAAAGCTCAGTACCGGCGCGACCGCAATCCACGTGAGTTGCTGTTCGCCAAACGGGCCTTGGCGCATTTCGCCGTCGACCCGGAGCTCGTGTTCCTCACCACCCGCCTCGCCGGCCAGGCGACGCGCTTCCTGCCGTTCAACACCGGGTCCGAAGGGCCAGGGAATCCGGGAGGCGCGGGCAACCCGCCCGCCGAGCCGGGCCGGTACCGCACCTCGTACCTCTGGGAACAGGTGTGGCAGCCCGACGCGTGGTTGGACATCATCCGCCGTTTCGCGCATCTGGAAGAGAGCGAGAAGAAGGGCGCCCGGAAGACCTCGCCGCACGCCCGCACGCTGATATTTCCCCGTTTCCATCAGTGGCACGCGGTGCGGCAGCTCACCGCGCATGCGACCGAGCACGGAAGCGGGCACAATTACCTGGTCGAGCACTCGGCGGGGTCCGGGAAGTCCAACACGATCGCCTGGCTCGCCCACCGGCTGTCGAACCTGCACTCGGCCGACAACCAGCAGGTGTTCGACAAGGTCATCGTGGTCACCGACCGCTCAGTGCTGGATCGACAGCTCCAGGACACGATCTACCAGTTTGAGCACAGGGCAGGAGTGGTTCGCAAGATTAGCGAGAAGTCGGAGGGCTCCAAGTCGGAGCAGGTCGCTGAGGCGCTCGGCGGGGAGACCACGAAGATCCTCATCGTCACGTTGCAGACTTTTCCGTACGCGCTGGAGAAGATCAGTGGGCTGCGGGGGAAGCGGTTCGCGGTGATCGTGGACGAGGCGCACTCGTCGCAGTCCGGCGAGTCGGCGGCGGCGCTCAAGCGGGTGCTGCTGAAGCTCGGCAGCGACGAGATCGACGAGGACGCCGACCCGCTCACCGCGGCGGCGCTGGCGCGCGGACACCATGACACGCTGTCCTACTTCGCGTTCACCGCCACACCCAAGGCCAAGACGCTGGAGCTGTTCGGCACGACCGTCGACGGGGTGGTGCGGCCGTTCCACGTCTACTCGATGCGTCAGGCCATCGAGGAAGGATTCATCCTCGACGTGCTGCGCAACTACGTCACATACAAGACGTACTGGCGGCTGGCCAACGGCAACCCTGACGACCGCGAGGTAGATGAGCGCAAGGCGAGCGCCGCGCTCGCCCGGTTCGCCACCCTCAGCCCCACCAGCCTGGAGCAGCGGGCCGAGTTGATCGTTGAGCACTTCGTCAAACACACCAGGGCGCGGCTCGGCGGCCGCGCGAAGGCCATGGTGGTCACCCGGTCCCGAGAGCACGCTGTCAAGCTCTATCGGAAGATCAAGGCGTACGTCGAGATGAGGGGGTACGAGGGCTGCGGGACCCTGGTGGCCTTCTCCGGCGAGGTGAAGGTCGACGGCCTCGAAACCGACACGGTGACCGAGGCGGGCCTCAACGGCATCAGTGAAGCAGCGCTGGCGGCAGAGTTCGCCTACACCCGCGCGGACGATCCGCACGCGGAGGCCAATCCGCGGCCCGAGCACCGAATTCTGGTCGTCGCCGAGAAGTACCAGACGGGCTTCGACCAGCCACTGCTCACCACGATGTACGTGGACAAGCCGCTCAAGAACGTCGCGGCGGTCCAGACGCTGTCCCGGCTCAACCGCACCCACCCGCGCAAGGAGCAGGACGACCTGTTCGTATTGGACTTCGCCAACGGGGCCGAAGACATCGCCGAAGCGTTCAAGCCGTTCTACGAGGTCACGGTCACGCAGCCGACCGACCCGAACCTCATCTACACGGCTGAGCGGAACGTGATGGATTTTCAGTTGCTGGTCGAGTCGGAGATGGAGGCGTTCGCGCAGGAGTTCGATCGGGCCCAGGTCAAGGCCGGCAATCAGCCGCCAACCGGGAAGGCGCACGCCGAGCTGTACCGGTTCACGGACCCGGCGCGGGACCGGTTCGCCAAGCTGCTCGAATCCGACCGGGAGACCGCCGAAGAGTTCCGTGCCGCACTGCGCGACTACGTCCGCAAGTACGGGTTCCTCGCCCAGGTGGTCGGGTTCCCCGACCGGGGCTTGGAGCGGCTCTACCTCTACGCGAAGATGCTGCTCCAGCGCCTGCCGCGCCGGGAGGATCCCGCGGTCGACCTTGGTCAGGTCGACCTGACGCACCTGCGGATCAGCAAGACCGGCGAGCACGACGTGAGCCTGGCTCCAGAGGGAGAGCAGATGCTGCCCGGCTTCACCGGTGACGGCGCCGGGGCCAGCCACGAACCGCCGAAGAAGTCACTGTCCGAGCTCATCGCCGACCTCAACGAGCGCTTCGGCGTGAGTCTCGGCGAACAGGATCTGGTGCGCGGGCCGGCGGAGGCGGCGATGGCTGACGATCCGATGATGAAGGCCGCCGCCCTCAACAACGACCTCGATGCGTTCGGCCACGTGTTCGACGGGCCGTTCGAGGAGAAGATGATCGAGCAGATCGAGCACAACACGAAGGTGTTCCAGAAGTTCGCCGACGACCCCGAGTTCAACGCGGAGCTCAAGAGCATCGCCCGTCGGTACGCGTACGAGTCGCTGCGCCGCGAGGTCGCCTGATCGTCTTACACGGTGTCGAGCAGCAGCTCTACCTTTTGGAATTCCTTCAGGTCCGAGTAGCCGCACTTGGCCATCGCGCGCTTCAGCCCGCCGAACAGGTTCATGAACCCCGAGGGGTCCTCAGCCGGGCCGTACAGGATCTGCTCCAGGTCGCCCAGGGTCTCGCCGGCCGGGCTGTACATGCCGCGCGGCAGCTTCGGGTGGCTGGCCGCCGAGTGCCACCACGCCCCGCTGGCCGGGGCCTCCTCGGCCAGCGACAGCGGCTCGCCGAGCATCACCGCGTCCGCGCCGCAGGCGAGGGCCTTCGCGATGTCGCCGGAGGTCTGGATCGCGCCGTCGGCGATCAGGTGCACGTACCGGCCGCCGGTCTCGTCCAGGTAGTCCCGCCGCGCCGCCGCTGCGTCCGCGATCGCGGTCGCCATCGGCAGCCGGATGCCCAGCACCGACTCGGTCGTGGACCAGTCGTCCGCGCCCAACCCGACGATCACGCCGGCCGCGCCGGTGCGCATCAGGTGCAGCGCGGTCAGGTACGACGTGCATCCGCCCGCGATCACCGGCAGGTCCAGGTCGGCGATGAACTCTTTGAGGTTCAGCGGCTCGTCCACGGTGGACACGTGCTCGGCGGAGACGATGGTGCCCTGCACCACCAGGATGTCGATCCCGGCGTCGAGGATCACCGGCGCCAGCGACAGCGTGTGCTGCGGAGAGACCCGCACCGCGACGGTCACGCCGCCATCGCGCATCTCCTTCACCCGATCGCCGATCAGCTCCGGCTTGATCGGCTCGGCGTACGCCTGCTGCAGCCGCGGCGTGGCCGGGACGTCCTGGCCCAGGCTGGAGAGCTCCTCCAGCACCGGCGTCGGGTCCTCGTGCCGGCACCACAGGCCCTCGGCGTTGAGCACGCCGAGGCCGCCGTGACGGCCCAGCGCCACCGCGGCGGCGGGGCTCATGGTGGCGTCCGACGGGTGCGCCACGCAGGGGATCTGGAACCGGTACGCGTCCAGCTGCCAGGCGGTCGACACGTCGTCCACATCTCGGGTGCGGCGGCTCGGCGCCAGCGCCACCTCGTCCAGGTGGTACGCCCGCCGGGCGGTCTTCCCACGCCCAATCTCCACGTCACGCACAGCGCAGCCCTCCCGGGGGGATCTGACGACCGGGTCGTTCACCAGAACCGGAGAGGAGACTAGCGCGCCCAGTAGTTGGGCGCCTCGACGGTCATCTGGATGTCGTGCGGGTGGCTCTCCTTCAGCCCGGCCGACGTGATCCGGATCAGCCGCCCGCGCTGCTGGAGCCCGGGGATGCTGTCCGCGCCGACCCAGTACAGCGCCTGCCGCAGCCCGCCGACGAGCTGGTGCGCCACCGCGCCCAACGCCCCCCGGTGCGGCACCTGGCCCTCGATGCCCTCGGCGATCAGCTTCTCGTCGGAGGTGACGTCGGCCTGCGAATACCGGTCCCTGGAATAGCTCTGCGTACGGCCTGCTTCGCGGCTCTGCATCGCGCCCAGCGAACCCATCCCGCGGTACGACTTGAACTGCTTGCCGTTGATGAACACCAGCTCGCCCGGGCTCTCCTCGCAGCCCGCGAGCAGCGAGCCGAGCATCACACTGTCGGCGCCGGCCACGATCGCCTTGGCGATGTCGCCGGAGTACTGCATGCCGCCGTCGCCGATCATCGGCACGCCGGCCGGCTTGCAGGCCCGCGCCGCGTTCATGATCGCGCTCACCTGCGGCACGCCGACCCCGGCGACCACCCGGGTGGTGCAGATCGAGCCGGGGCCGACCCCGACCTTGACCGCGTCGACGCCGGCGTCGACCAGCGCTTTGGCGCCCTCGTACGTGGCGACGTTGCCGCCGACGACGTCGACTTCCGGGTGCTCCTGCTTGAGCCGCTGGACCAGCGCCACCACCGCGCTGTTGTGGCCGTGCGCCACGTCGACCATGATCACGTCGACGTGCGCCTCGATCAGCGCCTTGGCGCGCTTGTAGCCCTCGTCCAGCACCCCGACGGCCGCGGCGACCCGCAGCCGGCCCGCGCTGTCCTTGGTCGACTGCGGGTACTGCTCGCTCTTGGCGAAGTCCTTCACCGTGATCAACCCGCGCAGCCGGTCGGAGTCGTCGACGATCGGCAGCTTCTCCACCTTGTGCTGGCGCAACAGCGCCAACGCCTCCTCCGGCGCCACCCCGACCGGCGCCGTCACCAGCGGCATCGGGGTCATGACGTCCCGTACCAGCGCGGATTTGTCCGACACGAACCGCATGTCGCGGTTGGTGACGATGCCGACGAGCGTGCCGGCGGAGTCCACCACCGGGACGCCCGAGATCCGGTACCGCCCGCACAGCATGTCCACGTCACGCAGGGCGTCCTCCGGCGAGCAGGTGATCGGATGGGTCACCATGCCCGCCTCGGAACGCTTCACCAGATCCACCTGCAGCGCCTGGTCCTCGATCGAGAGGTTCCGGTGCAGCACCCCGATGCCGCCCTGGCGGGCCATCGCGATCGCCATCCGCGCCTCGGTCACGGTGTCCATGGCGCTGGACACCAGCGGGATCGTCAGCCGGACATTGCGGGTCAACTGGGTGGCTGTCGACGTGGAGCTGGGAGCGATGTCGGTCTCCGCCGGCAACAGGAGCACGTCGTCGAAGGTCAACCCCAACGGCAGCGACGCTCCGGCGTCTGCCGCGCCCCGCGGCGCGTTTCCACCGGGCGTGTCAGTCTGCGGGTACGGAGAAGTCCCGTTACGGGATGGGTCCATGAAGAATGCATCCGATCCGGCGAAGGTTGAGAGGTCGGGCGGGCCTCTCAGCGGTTCCGCAATCCTATCGGGTGGCGGACGGCGTCGAACGGCGTACCGGGATACGGTGGGGACGTGCAGGAAGAACCCGTCGACCCGTTCTCCGGCGATCCGGACGACCCGATCTCACACCTCGGCGCCGATCCGGACGACGAGGCGCGCACACTGACGCCCGCGGAGCGTCAGGACGTGCTCGACGACCTCGCCGACATGGAGATCTACCAGGCGTTGCTGGAGCCGAGCGACATCCGCGGCCTGGTGATCGACTGCGAGGACTGCCGGGAGCCGCACTACTTCGACTGGGAACTGCTGCGAGGCAACCTGCAACACCTGCTGAGCGCCGAGCGCGCCCGGGTGCACGAGCCCGCGTACGACCCGGATCCGGAGAAGTACGTCACCTGGGAGTACGCCCGCGGATACGCCGACGGCGTGCACGACGCACTAGCGGAAGCCGCCGGCGACAACCGCGACTAGCCGCGCCCAGACGACGAACTGCTGCGTTCTCGCCCCCTTGTGTGCCAAGAACGCACACGACGCTCGCTGTGGCCTCGCACTTCGCCGCCTGGCTCGCGGCTGCGCTCAGAACTCGAGGATTCGCGGGTCGACGAGCAGTGAGGACGTCTCCGCCTGCTCGCCCTCGGCTGGAACCTGCGGCCGCAGGTCGGTGTCCTGCTTGTCGTTCT
>WHSM01000095.1 GCA_009380105.1 Micromonosporaceae bacterium | reverse complement strand
TCGATCGCGTCGAGCGCCCGACTCACGGTGAATCTCACCATTACCTCCCCCCATCGGGGGCCCATCATCCCGCGTGGCCGAAACCGGCGCCGCCCCGGGGACGCCCGTGGCCCGACACGTGAAGAGGCGCCGGCCACGGCCTCGCTGTCCGCGAGGAGCCGTGGCCGGCGCCGTTGTGCTACTGCTCGCTGTCCCCCGTTACGCAGCTGATCTACCTGCCCCGCCTGCGGCGTGGGCACTGCCAGCCACGTCCGGCCGGGACCAGTTCTCGCTGGTCCGACTGGACGGCCTCGTCGCCGTCGCGCCGAACCGGACACACGAGAAAGACCTGGGCCAGCCGGTACGCCGTGACTTCAGATCGCATCCTCCAATGCCCCGGCGCCTCTTGCCACAGCGAGCAGCTGCTCATAGTGGGATCCCGTGCTCAGCGACAACAGCTGGTAGCCCGGCCTGGTCACGGCGCGGGTCTGCACCCCGAGCGTCCGTGCGGCGTTGACCAGCACCAGGGTCGTGTCGGGGTCGGCCAGGCGCAGCGCCAGCGACGCGCTGCGACGTCGGCCCGCCGCCATCAGCGCGGCCCGCCACGCCGCCACCGCGAGGGCCCGCCGGTCACGCTGCTGCCAGCGCGGCAGCGCGCGGTCGGCGGTTCTGCAGAGCAGCATGTGCCCGGCCCGCCAGGCGGCCTCCAAGACCCGGCGCAGCGCCGTGCCGCTGCCCGGCGAGACCATCACCCGGTACAGCTCGTACCGGTGCCGGCCCCCGTCGGACCGCTTGTCCACCCTGGCCTCAACCTCCAGTGAGGTGAGCAGACGCGCCAACCGGTACGCCGGCTGGGCCTGATTGAACTCACTGAGCAGACCGGTCATTTCGGGGACCATCCGCGGGCCGGGCTGCTCGCTGGTCACTCGCCGGCGCGCGGCGATCGGCGCCGTGCACCGCATCATCATCACGGCCTCGAAGGCCGCGACCCGATCAGCGGCGCACAGCGGCGCCACCGCAGCGGTCCGGGAGCCGTCCGCCTCAGAGGCGACGCTGACCGCCGCCCTGCCGGCTGGCGCGCGCAGCCCGGTCATGGCCGACCGACCGCCCGTCGCCGCGCGGGACGCGCCGTGGCGTGCGTCGCGCGGCCCGGGCGCCCGCGGCGTCCACGGGGTCGGCCTCTCATGGGCGATTGCCGATGTCATGCCACTTCACCACCGTCACTCTTGCTTGCCACGACGCCCGTGGCCGGCAGGCCTCTGTCAGTCCCGAAGCACCCGGGAAGATGCCCGACGTCACTGTGGCGCGCGGCACACCCGCCTGAAAACAGGTCAGCCGCTACCTTGAGCAAAACTTGCGACTCGGCCGGAACGGCCGCCGATCCACGCTCGCCCACGGCCCCGGCGCGCCACTACGATGCGAGGCGTGACGGCGGCCGGCGTGCGCAGAATCGACGAGACGCTGCGCCGACGCCCGCCGAGATCCCACCGCCGCAGCTCCCGCCTGCGACTGCTGATCCCGGCTATCGCGCTGGTGGTGCTCGCCACGGGCGCCACGGTCGGCTCGGCTGCGCAGCCCCCGGCACCGCCGTACCCGGCGGGCGCGCTGGCCATCGCGACCGGGGAGCGCGGCTCGGTCTACTACTATTACGGCCTGGGCCTGCTGGACGCGACGCGGCGCGCGTTGCCGGACCTGGAGCCGTACCTGAGAGTGAGTCCGTCGAGCCAGCGCAACGTGGAGCTGCTGGCTCAGGGCGAGGTCCAGATGGCGTTCAGCCGCGCCGACGTGGCGGCGAACTTACCGCGGGGACAGACCGACTCCCTGAGGGCCCTGGCGCGCCTCTACGACGACTACCTGCATCTGGTGGTGCGCGACGACTCGCCGATCGACGACCTGGCGGATCTCCGCGGCAAGCGCGTCTCCATCGGGCTCCGCGACTCTGGCATCCAGCGGCCCGTGTTGGACCTGCTGCGCGAGGCCGGGATGACCCAGGCTGACTTCACGCTGGAGTGGTTCGGCGCCACGGAGTCCGGCGAGAAGCTGCGGACAGGCACGATCGACGCGTTCTTCTTCTTCGGCGGAGTCCCGACCCAGGGGCTCGTCGACCTGAACCTGATCGGCCCCCGGCTACGGTTGATCGACCTGGCGGAATGGGCCCCGAAGCTGCGCGAGGGGTACGGCGGCTTCTACACCACGCTCACCGTGCCCTCCTCGGCGTACGGCATGGCGCCGATCACCACGGTCGGCGTGCCCACCTACCTGCTGGCGCCCGAGAAGATGGACCCCGATCTGGCGTACGCCCTGACCGCGATGCTGTTCACGCAGCGGGGCATCCTGGAGGGGGCGCATCCCGCAGCGAAGCGCCTGGACCGGCGCGCGGCCATCAACACCCGCCCGATCACCCTGCACGACGGCGCAGCCCGCTATTACCGCGACACCAAAATCTAAAGCCGGTTCGGGCCTTCGCACGTTCAGGAGGAGGGGTCGCGCGCTGCTTTGAGCGTCAGTCGGGCGTCGAGCCCGTACGGTGTCGCCGGCAGCAGATCGAAGCTTCCACCCGAGGCCTCCACGAGCACGGCGACAATCGGCAGGCCCAGCCCGCTGCCGTCGACGTTCTGGGCGGACGGGGCGCGCCAGAACCGGTCAGTCGCCTTGCGTCGCTGCTCGGCGGTGAGCCCCGGCCCGTTGTCCACCACATGGACGATCACCCGGTCCTGCTCCGCGTGCACCGACACATCCACGCGGCCGGCGGGCGCCACGAACTTCAGGGCGTTGTCGATCAGCGCGTCGAGCGCCTGGTCCAGCCCCGTGGACAGCACCGCGACCCACACCGGCACGTGGGAAGCGGCGTACTGGAGGGTGATCCGACGCTGCTCGGCGAGCGGCCGCCAGGCCGCGACCCGGTCCATCGCGACCCGCACGGCGTCCACGCTCTCCATCTGGTAGCGCCCCCGCTCGGCCCGAGCCAGGGCCAGCAGACTGTCCAGGATGCGAGACAGTCGCTCGGTCTCGGCCATCGCCACCTGGTGCTCGGCGAGCCCTTGCTCCGAGGACATCTCCTCGCCGAGGCCCTCCACCCGCAGTTGCAACGCGTGCAGCGGGTTGCGCAGCTGGTGGCTGGCCTGGGAGACGAACATGCGCTGCCGCTCCAGGGCGTCGCCGACGTTGTCGGCCATCTCGTTGAACGCCGTGGCCAGTCGGCGCAGCTCCGGCGGCCCCAGATACGCCGGCACCCGCGCCTCGTAGTCGCCTTCGGTGATCAGGTGAGCCGCCGCGTCGAGCTCCTCGACCGGCTTGAGGGTCCAGCGGGCGAGCGCCTCCGCGGCCACCACGCTGACCGCCAACGCGATCAGCCCGAGCGCGCCGAGCATCAGCCATCCGTCGGTGATCGCGCTGCGTGTCTGGCCCGTGGGCGACACGGTCACCACGGCTCCGAGCACCGCGCCGCCGGTGCCGACGGGCGCCGCCACCACCAGCGGCTCCGTCTGCCACGGCAGGATCACGCGCTTCGCGCCGACCTGCTCGCCCTGCAGCGCCCGCTCAAGCGCCTGCTCCACCGGGTCGTCGACGCCTCTCAGAACGGGGAATCTGTCGGTGCCCACCACGGCGCGGTGGTCCAGGTTGACCACAGCCGCTTCGATGCGGTACAGCTCCCGGTAGGTGGCCAGCTCCAGCTTGATCGGCTCGACGTCGCCGGCGCGCAGGGCCGGCTCGGCGATCGTGGCGAACCGCACGGCGTCGGAGAGCCGGTCCAGGGTCATCTGTTGCGTGTCACGGGACGCGAGCGTGATCGCCAGCGGAACCTCGAGCCCGGCGAGCACCATGATCAGCAGCAGCACGTAGATCGCCGCGAGCCGCTGCCGCATCAGCGTTCAGAGCCCTCGGCGCGCAGCCGGTACCCGACTCCGCGCACGGTCTGCACCAGCCCGGGGCATCCGAGCTTGCTCCGCAGGGATCCGATGTGGACCTCGAGCGTGTGGCCGCCGGCGAAGGTGGTCCGCCAGACCTCCATGAGCAGCCGGTCACGTGAGACCACGCTGCCGGCTTCCTGCGCCAGCACCACGAGCAGCTCGAACTCTTTGCGGGTGAGGCTGACCGGCTCTCCGTCGACGGTGACCTGGCGGCTCGCGGGGTCCAGCCGGAGCGGGCCGATCTGGCGCGCGGTGGCAGGCGGCGCCGTACGGACCACCCGCCGGAGGACGGCGTCGATGCGAGCCTGCAGCTCGGCCATGGAGAACGGCTTGACCACGTAGTCGTCCGCGCCGGTGCGCAGCCCGACGACCCGGTCGCGTTCCTCGCCGCGTGCGGTGACGGCGATGATCGCCACATGGTCGTCGCGCCGCCGCAACTCCCGGCACACGTCGATGCCGTCTCCGTCCGGCAGGCCGAAGTCCAGCAGCACCAGGTCCACGCGCGGCGCGGCGAGCGCCTCCGCCACGGTGGCGGCGCGCACGACCTCATATCCCCGGCGACGCAGCGCGGACTCCATGGCAGCAGCCACGGACGTGTCGTCCTCCACGAGCAGCACGCGCATCCCGCTGACACTAGAGCGTCGCGGCCGATTCTGGTACGTCAGAAACGCCTCGTGACGGCGACGCGGCCCGGGCGTTGCACCGCCCGCTGACGTGCCCTAGTGCGGCGTGTCGCAGAATCATGTTCACGAAACCGCGTTTCAGCGCGGCCACAAATGGAAAAATTCTCACGACCGAGTCCTCCATGTAGTGACGGGGTGTAATCTCGGATGGAGGAAAGTTGACGCAACAACGATCTGAAAGTAACTTTCACACAGTGGCTACCGAGACGAATGTTTCCACGACCAGCGAGCCGACCGGTCTGATCGTACAGATCGGCGGACTGCTGCCGTCGCTGTCCCCGGCTGAGCAGCGGGTCGCGCGCCAGGTCATGGCCGACCCCGCCCAAGCGGCGCGTCGCACCATCACAGAACTCGCGACCGAGGCCGGCACGTCCGAGGCGACCGTGATCCGGTTCTGCCGGTCCGTAGGGCTCGAAGGGTACCCACAGTTACGCATCAGACTCGCCGCCGAGGCCGCCCGACGGGCCGAGCCCCCGGACTCCCGGGTGGTCGGCGGCGACATCCCGCCCGGCGCCGACATGACGCAGATCATCGCCACGATCGCCTTCAACGACTCCCGAGCCGTCGAGGACACCGCTGAGCAACTCGATGCCACCACCTGCGAAAACGTCGTTAACCTGCTCGTGCGCGCCGGTCGGGTCGACGTCTTCGGCGTGGGCGCCAGCGGGTTCGTCGCGGCTGACTTCCAACAGAAGCTGCACCGCATCGGGCGGACCGCCTTCTACTGGCAGGACGTGCACACGGCACTCTCCAGCGCGTCGTTGCTCAGCAAGGGCGACGTCGCGATCGGCATCTCCCACACCGGCAACACCGCCGAGACCGTTGACGTGCTCAAACAGGCCCGCGACCGAGGCGCCACCACCGTCGCGTTGACCAACTTCCCCCGGTCCGCGATCACGGATGTGGCAGACCTGGTGCTGACCACGGCCGCCCGTGAGACCACGTACCGGGCGGGCGCCACCTCCAGCCGCCTCGCGCAGCTGACCGTGGTGGACTGCCTCTTCGTAGGAGTCGCTGCCCGTAATCGAACGCGTACGAACGCAGCGCTCGCCGCAACCGCCGAGGCCGTCGAGGAGCGACGCGCCTCGTCTGGGAGGAGGCGGTCATGAACCATCCCGTGACCGAGTGGTGCGAGTGCCGGGACCAGAGATGACTTCGCCGACGGAGGCTCGGAATCCGCGCACTCGGCAGATCGACAGGCTCTCCACGACCGAGATCCTCCGCCTCATCAATGACGAAGACCTGCACGTGCCCACTGCCGTGACAGCCGTGCTCGACCGGCTCGCCATCGCTGTCGACCTCGCGGCCGAGGCGCTGCGAGGCGGCGGGCGGGTGCACTACTTCGGCGCCGGATCCTCCGGGCGGATCGGCTTCATGGACGCCGCCGAACTGCGTCCGACCTTCAGCGCGCCGGACGGCTGGTTCTGCGCTCACCAGGCTGGCGGGCCGGAGGCGCTGCTGCGCGCGGTGGAGGCCGCGGAAGACGACGCCGCCGCAGGTGAGGCGGAGGCGCGCGAGTGCGTCCGGCGAGGCGACGTGGCCGTCGGGCTCTCCGCGAGCGGTCGCACACCGTACGTCCTCGGAGCCCTGCGCGGCGCCCAGGCAGAAGGCGGCCACACGGTCATGGTGACGGCCAACCCGAACCCTGCCGGCGACGTGGCGGACGTCTTCGTCGGCGTCGACACCGGACCCGAGGTCATCGCCGGATCCACGCGGATGAAGGCGGCGACCGCGCAGAAGCTGGTGCTCAACGCCTTCTCCACGGCCGTGATGATCCGGCTCGGCCGGGTCTACTCCAACCTCATGGTCAGCCTCGTGGCGACCAACGCGAAGCTGCGCAACCGCATGGTGTCCATCCTCATGGAAGCGACGGGGCTGGGCCGGCGCGAGTGCGAGGCGGCGCTTGTCGCGGCCGACGGCGAGGTCAAGACGGCCCTGGTCTCGTTGCTCGGAAACGCCGAGATCGCCGAGTCCCGCCGCGCGCTGCGCTCCAGCCATGACCGGGTGCGCGACGCGCTGGCCCAGCTGTCCGCTGCCCCCGAGGCCCACGCCAGCTGAGAGAGCTAGTCGTCGTTCGGCGGTTTCTTGGTACGGCTGGGTTGGGGCCCAGGCGGTTCGTCGGTCGTGGGCGACGGTGAGGGCGTCGTCCACGTGGGACTTGGAGCGGGACGCGTCGTCGTTACGCCCGGGCGTGGTCTGGCGCTCGACCCGGTCGTCGGCGAAGCTGTCGGGCTGGCGCTGCTGGCGCTCGGCGACGGGCTGGCGCTGCTCGGAGGAGCGCCCTGCCGCACGTCGGCGTCATCGGAATCCTCCGAGGGCGCCGCGCCCGGCTGCTGGTTCCCGCCGATCCAAGTGGCGCTCCAGCCACCCATGGACCGCACGGTCGCATAACCCACCAGCAACCCGGACAGCACCGCGAACGCCGTCAGCACAGCGATCACCGCGAGCCGGCGGCGGCTGCCGTCGCCCACCGCCTGAGCGGGGGGCTCGCTCTCCGCATCCGCCACGCAGGTGAACCGGTCCATCAGCCGGAACCCGTCTCCCTCCGTGTCATCGAAGTCCGGCTCGAACTGCTCGGTCGGCGTGTCGCCGTACTCCGCACCGTCGAGCGGCGGATCGTGCGGCATGGTCATCTCGGGCGGTGTGGACGACACAGACGGACCGGAGGGGCCGAACGGTTGGAAGAGCTCAGGGCCGTCGGGCTCAGGGCCGTCGGACGACTCGGCAGATTCGGACGGCTCTGAGGGCTGCCAGGTAGCCACGCGCTTCCTCTCTCGTACGCGACACAACAGGTCCCCCCACAAGACCCGCCGGTGCCATTGCCCCCTTTAATCCCCTTCGCCGCCAACGCCGGCAGTGTTGCAGTCTGGGCAGGACGAAACCGGCCCTGCCGGGCGTCTTGCGAAGGTCGCCACGAGGGTACGTCAGCCCGCCAGAGCCGATTTAGCCGGGTATCGGCACAGCCGTCGGGTTCAGGCAGGCACAGGAGAGCCCGGCGGCGCCTGAGGCGGGTCGCCGGGCCATGTCGGCTCCTGAAGAGAGGCCGCTACCAGGTCGGACGCAGCGGCATCGACGCGCAGCCGTTCTCGTCCGGCTTCGCGGCCAGCACCTGATGCAGCTGAATCCAGTTACGGTCGAACCCGAGCCGGGACCCGGCCATGTACAGCCGCCACACCCGCGCCGTCTGGGCCCCGACCTCCGCGACCGCCTCGTCCCAGTGCTCCTCCAGGTTCTCGCACCACGCGGTGAGCGTCTTGGCGTAGTGCTCCCGGAGGTTCTCCTCGTGGCGCACGTCGAACCCGATGTCGTGCATCACCGAGACCAGGTGTCCGATGGACTCCAACTCGCCGTCCGGGAACACGTACCGGTTGATGAAACCTTTGCTGTGGTACGCGGGCTCCTCGCCGTTCGGCCGAGTGATGCAGTGGTTGAGCAGCCGGCCCTGCGGCGCCAGCTTCTCGTACAGGAACTGGAAGTAGGCCGGCAGGTTGTCCTTGCCGACGTGCTCGGTGAGGCCGATCGAGCTGACCACGTCGAAGTCGGATTCGGCGACGTCCCGGTAGTCGCAGTGGCGCACCTCCGCCAGGTCCTGCAGGCCGTCCTCCGCGATCGCCTTCTGCGCCCACTCCGCCTGCTTGCCGGACAGCGTCACGCCGAGCGCCTTGACGCCGTGTGCCTTCGCCGCGTGGCGCACCATGCCGCCCCAGCCGCAGCCGACGTCGAGCAGCCGCATGCCGGGCTTGAGATCCAGCTTGCGGGCCACCAGCTCATACTTGGTCCACTGCGCCGTCTCCAGCGTCGCGTCGGGCTCCGGATAGACCGCGCAGGTGTACGTCATCGACGGGCCCAACACCCACTCGTAGAAGGTGTTCGACACGTCGTAGTGATGCGAGATCGCGGCCTCGTCCCTGAGCTTGGAGTGCCGGCGGCCGGACAGCCTCACCTCGTTGTCCGGCGGCGGCACCCGGCGCAGCAGCTTCACGCCGCCGAACTCCCGCAGCATCCGCAGCAGCCGCCGGGTCGGGACCTGGCTGAACGTCCCCGACATCCCCATCAGCCGGGACAGCGCGTCGTGCATGTCCCCGTGCACTTCCAAGTCGCCCGCCACGTACGCCCGAGCCAGACCCAACTCCCCGGGCGCCCGCACCAGGTACTGCAACGCCCGAGGCGAGCGCACCTCGATCCGCAGGTCAGCCCCCGGAGCGCCGGCGCGACTGCTGTCGTAGCCGACGAACTCCACAGGAGAGTCAGGGCCCACAAGCTGTTCGAACGCCTCAGCCAACCGCATCTCGGTCCTCCCCCTCTAGCAGTTACGCACACACTTGTCGTAAAGGTTGAGCAGTCGGCCCTCCGGGTCGTACTCCCCCTTCACCTGCCGATACGCAGGGCCGTTGTAGAGCCGCCAGAACTCCTCCGACGAGTAGTACGAGTCGGAGTAGAGCGACTTGTGCCCGTCCAGCCGGGTCACCTCGTCCTCGATCAACCGGTTGTAGTACCCCTTCTGACGGCCCTTCGGCAGCGGGGCGCTGGACCAGAATCCGATGTTGACGTACCGGACGTCGGGCTTCAGCGGATAGAGCGGCCAGCTTCGCGCCGGCTGGCCCGCGGCGGGCTCACGAAGTCGCAGCGGGCACAGCCACACCGGTGAGATGCCCACCTCGCGGTGGAAGAAGTCGAGAAACTCGGCGACGCGACCCACCGGCGCCTCGATGTCCTGAATCACCGGCTCGGCCTCGGGTCGCCCCCGCCACCGGTCCAGCCGGGTGGTGAGCTGATGCCGCCGGTCGAAGGCCACCAGTCGTCGGTACACATCGGAGCGCCGGTACCGCCGCGGCCAGACCCGGCGAATCGCGGGCCGCTGCAGCCCCAGCGCCTCCGAGCACCAGAACCAGTCCGTGTCCCAGCGCCACAGGTAGTCGTAGATCGTCAGGCAGTCGGAGTCGCGACGCTGGATGGACCGGTAGTAGACGTCCATGCCGGTGTAGTCGCTGGTCTCCGGTGTGCCGTCAGCGGCTCTCGGCGCGTCGTCGGCGAACGTCCCCAGGGTCAGGCACAGCTCGTCCGGCGAGAAGGCCACGCCGTCGACGAAGTCCACCGACACGCCGCCATGACTGCGTTCCTGACAGATCCGGTCGAGGGTCTCCATGGCGGCCGCGGCGCTGTCGAAGCGCAGGTGACGCAGCCTCACGTACGGCTCGACCGGCTCCAGCTCGATGGTCAGGCGCAGCGCGTACCCGAGCGTGCCGTACGAGTTCGGAAACGCCATGAACAGATCGGCGTGCTCGTTGTCGGGCGTCGCCGTCACGATCTCTCCGGCGCCGGTGAGGATCTCCATCTCCAGCACCGACTCATGGGGCAGTCCATTGCGGAACGAGCTGGACTCGATGCCCAGCCCTGTGACGGCGCCGCCGAGCGTGATGGTGCGCAACTGCGGCACCACCAACGGCATCAGCCCGTGCGGCAGCGTCGCGTCGACCAGCCGCTCGTACGTCACCATCCCCTGCACGTCGGCGGTGCGGCGCTCCGGATCCACCGACAGCACCTGGTCCAGGTCGGCGACCCGGAGCTTGGGGGCCTGGCTGCCCGCCTCCGCCCGGAACCGGAACAGGTTCGAGGTGCGTTTCGCGATGCGGGGAGCCGCGCCAGGCGGAAGCCGCCGAAGGCTCGACTGGATCGCCTGCACGGCTTGGCGGTGGGCGGCGTACCGCGCCGCAGCGTGGTCCACGAATTGTGAGGGGGCTTCCACATTTCGCACGTTAGCGTGCTCAGGGCGGTAGCGCGACAGTCTTCTCACCACTGGAAACGCCGACTTAACACGTCACGCGGACGTCCGCGGTCATCCTTCGACGGTCACCGTGACCTCGTGCCAACCGGTGGCGCCGTCCGGGAACGAGTCCCGTCTCGCGCTCGTCTGCCGCTCGCCGAGACCGTCGGTCGCCCGTACCCGCAGACGATGGTCGCCCGGCGTGGCCGTCCATCGGTGGACCCACTGCCGCCACGTGTCGACCGACTGCTCCCGCGACAGCTCCGCGGCCTGCCACGGGCCGTCGTCGATCCGCACCTCCACCCGCTCGACGCCCCGGTGCTGCGCCCACGCCACTCCGCCGATCACCACGGCTCCAGCGCGCACCGTGGCGCCGTCGCGCGGGGCGTCGATCCGGGAGGCGGTCTTCACCTCGGCCTGCTCGGCCCAACCCTGCTTGATCCAGTACGCGTCGTACGCCGCGAACGTCGTCAGCTCCATGTCCACGATCCACTTGCACGCCGAGACGTACCCGTAGAGTCCGGGCACCACCATGCGCACCGGGAAACCGTGCTTGATCGGCAGCGGTTCGCCGTTCATGGCGACCGCGAGCATCGCGTCCCTCCCGTCGACCAGCGCGGCGGTAGGGGTGCCGATCGTCATCCCGTCATGGGACCGGCTCACGACCTGGTCGGCGCCGGCTGCGACGCTCACCTCCCGCAGCAGCTCCCGGAGCGGGGCGCCGACCCAACGCGCGTTGCCGACGTACGGCCCGCCGACAGGGTTGGAGACGCAGGCGATGGTGATGTCGCGTTCGATGAGGGGGCGTGACAGCAACTGGCGGTAGTCGATGGTGAGCGGTCGCTCCACCATGCCGTGAATCCGCAGTCGCCACTCTTCGGCGGGCAGCTGCGGCACCGCCAAGGCGGTGTCGACCCGGTAGAACTCCTGGTTCGGCGTGTGGAACCGGCTCAGGTCGGCGACGCCGCGCGAGAGATCCTTCGGTGAGGGCTGGGCCGTGCTCGCCGGGGCGGGAATCCGCACGACCGCCCGGGAGCGGGACGCCCCGAAGCGCTCGGACATCAACCACCGGCCTAGCGTCGCGGCGCCCACGGCGCCGACGCCCGCCACGGCCCCCGCGACGAGCAACCGGCGTCGGTCGTACCCGTCCGGAGGTCCGCTGTCGCCTCGGTGCGCACTGCCATCCTGGGGCACGCTGCCGTCCTGAGGCGCGGCGGCTCGTGCGCTGAGTCCGCTGGCCGTGATGAGCCCCGTCAGGCCGGCCGCGCTGGCGATCGCCGCCGCGATGCTGGGAAGGGCGTCGAGCGCGCCGGCTCCGGGTCTCGTCACGGCTGCGAGCACCCCGACCGCGCCGAGCAGCGCGATGAGGAGGGTGCCATTGAGGAGTCTTCGCGACGCGAGAACGCCGGTCCATGCCGCGAGGGCCAGCAGAGCGGCGGCGATGCCCCCGAGCAGCACGAGCTTGTTGGCCGGGCCGAACAACTGGATGGTGAGATCCTTGACGACACGCGGGGTCAGATCCACGACGGCGTCTGCCACTGCGAAGACGGGGCTCGAGTCGCGTCGCACGCCGGCTGCCGCGAGCTCGCCCACCCCGAGCCCCAGCACCGCGGCGAGAACGCCGATCCTCCGCCATCGCCTCATAAGGAAAGCTTGCCCCTCGCGGCAGCCGACCGGCACCCGCACTGAGTTACGGCTTCCTTACGAGTTACGGCTTCCTCACGACCGCGCCAGCCAGCCATCGCTCCGCCCGGTGCGCAGCGCCCCGGAACAAAGTGAAGGCGCACGCTTCCTGGACGTGCCTTCGACCAATGGGAAACGGACCCTTGACGTGACCTGTTGTGGTCGTGTCGAGGGTCCGTTTCTTCATGTTGTGTCCGGCGGCGTCCTACTCTCCCACACCCCTTCGGGTGCAGTACCATCGGCGCTGGGGGGCTTAGCTTCCGGGTT
>WHSM01000582.1 GCA_009380105.1 Micromonosporaceae bacterium | reverse complement strand
GGGCTGCCACCCTCGTGCACCTGATGTCTTATCGTGGCGGCACGCCCACCGGGCGGCCGCGCAGGAAGCTTGAGCCGCCGGTCTGCCTGCCGAACGCCGGCAGTGCCACCGCGCCGCCCTGGCGAGTGTCTGAGTACGCCAACACCACCGCGCCGCGAGCGTCGATGTCGATGGTGAAGTAGTCACCCAGGCGCCGGTCGATCAGCTCCGCCTGGCAGATGGTGCCGCCCTGGCACACCGTGCCCACATGGAACGGCTCGGGCGTGACCCGGCTGACCCGGAACCCGGCCGAGGTGGACTCCCGGCAGCCCAGCCCGGTCAGGGTCTGGGCGACGTAGACGTGCCAAGGGTCGTCCTCGCCGGCCTGCTCCGCGTCGTGGTTCGGCAGCTGGTTGTCGTTGCCGAACCAGGAGACCGCCACCCGGCCGGGCGATCCGACCGCGATCCACGGCCAGATGTCAGTGCTGTCGGTGCTGTCGACCCGTGCCGGGGCAGCCCACGTGCGCCCTCCGTCGGTGGAGTGCGAATACCAGATGCCGGCGGCCCGGGACCCGTCGCCGCCCTCGTCCCAGGCGATGTAGAGGTTGCCCTGGGAGTCCACGTCGATCGCCGGCCAGTGGGACAGCATGTCGACCCCCTCCGCGATGGTCGCCACCTCAGGGGTCAGCGCCGTCGTCACATCCGGGTCGAGCGCCTGGCGGAACGCCGCCATCCGCAGCGCTCCGGCGCTGAAGTGCGCCTCGTACAGCGTGCCGGAGCGGTCGTCGAACTTGATGTCGCCCAGGCCGCCAGCGTCCGCCACCCCCTCGGAGAAGGTCTTGCCGCCGTCGGTGCTGCGGTAGATGGTGTGCCCGTTGTTGCCCACCGGATCAGTGGGGAACGTGCCGCCCTCTGACGCGTTGCCGACGATGAACAGCACGTTCTCGGGTCCGGCTGTGGTCCACTGCCGGTCGGTGAGCGTCTGGGCGGAGAAGTTCCGCAGCTCATAGCTGCGCCCGGAGTCGGTCGACCTCGACGCGGCCACGTTCACCAGGTTGATCTCCGTCAGGTAGACGTTGCCGGCGGCGTCGATCGCGAAGTCGGGATCGGAGAAGCCGGACCCGGCGACGCCGTCCGGCGGCAGGGTGCGATCCACGAAGTTCCAGGTCGCGCCGCCGTCCTCGCTGTGCCAGGCGTACACCTGGCCCCGGTAGTTCTCCGCGAATGCGCTGGAGTCCTCATCGCCCGCTTCGGGGGCGAAGAAGTGGGTGGTGCCGGCGTGGGCGGCGTACAGGAGAGTGCCGTCCGGGTGGGTCTGGACGCTCGGCTCGCCGCCCGCGCGGTTCGTGTCGACGTACGACGGCTCGGCGAACCGCAGCGGCTTGCCCGGCGCGTCGCACGCCTCAGGCGCCGGGGCGGGCAGCTCGCTGGCCTTCAGGGTGAGCGTCCCGGTGTAGTCCTGCGGCGTGGCGCCAGCGAACATACAGGCCACGATCTGGTACGCGCCCGCCTCAGGGTTGGAGATCGAGGTGCTCTCGTCAGCGTCGACGAACCCGCTGTCACCCGACACGCTGCTCCCGTCCGGCCGGATGATCGTGACGATCAGGTCGTTGGAGCCGTCGTAACTGACGGTCGCCGTGGCGAGCACCGCCACTGTGTCGTACGCCCCGTCGGGCACCGCGATGTCGACCTGGTGCACGTTGGCGCCGGCGTCGTCGGCAGCGCACTCGCTGTCCGGATTCGCGCCCGGGAGCACCGTCCCCTCCCAAGTTGCTGTGACGGTCTCGCCCGGTGTGGTGGGAACCGTCACCTGGTCCTGCGCGTACGCCTGCGACGTGACGCCGACGACAACCCCGGCTGTGACGAGAATGTTGGCTGAGATGAGGCTCAATGCCCGATGGACGCCCATGGCGACCCCCTTGGTTGGCTGCCCCCGAGCTGGTTGGCTGCCCCCGAGCCTGGCTGGAATCTGCCCCAAGCTGAGAATGCGCCCGCCGGGAGCCAGATTCAACCGGTCCGC
>WHSM01000315.1 GCA_009380105.1 Micromonosporaceae bacterium | reverse complement strand
TACAAGCGAACTCATCGCTGCTCCTCCATGGCCCGTTCAGACGCCGCCCTGCTCACACGCCGACTGCTGAGATGCCGACTGATCTGACGCCCGCCGACGAAACTTACCGGACAGTAGCATCAGGGCGAGCAGGCTCGCCACCGCCAAAATCAGGGCAATCGCGTCGACTGTGAGCACCCAGGGGGTGGCGGGAGACCAGCCAGGGCCTTCGGCCACCGGATCGGGCGCCCGGTACAGCGAGAGGTGCTTGCCGGCGTACACCCGCTGCATGTGGCTGAGGTCAGGCGGCGCGGGACCGGGCGTGCGGTGCTCGACCAGCACCCAGCCGATGCCCTGCCGGCCGAGCGGCTCGCCACGCCGCAGCGCCGCGCGCACGCGCGCCGCACGTGGATCCTCGCCGCGCACCAGCAGCGGCCCCACGCGCAGCGAATCGTCGGTGACCACGGGGCGGGGCAGGTAGCGCGGGGCCGGGGCCAGTTGGGTGCGGTGACGGTTCCAGGTGAAGCTGCGGTGCGTCGACAGCGGCAGCGCCACCACGTCGCCGGGTCTGTCGTCCCGGGCGAGCAACTCGCGCACCGCCTGCCAGTCGGACGGATAGTGGGCGGGCCGCAGCGCTCCGGCCGCGCCCCACGCGAGATCCGGCAGCACCGCGATCGGCAGCAGCAACGCGCCGGCCAGCAGCGCCCGGCGCCCCAGCCGGTCCCGCACGCGCCCGGCCAGGTCGGCGGCGCCGAGCGCGAACCCCGGCGCCAGAAGCAACGCCCACCAGGCCGCCCACTTCTGGCCGTCGCGCAGCAGGCCCGCGCCCGGCACGTGCCGCGTCGCCCACGCCAGGCCGTCGGACCCGCCGGGCGTGGTCCCGGCCAGCGCGATCACGAGCCCCACCGCGGCCAGTGCGGCCAGGCCGCCGGTGGTCGCGCCGCCCCAACGGCGTCGCAGCTCCCGCAGCCCCCACAGCGCCACGGCCGCGATCAGCAGCGCGAACCACGGCTGGATCAGCGTGCCGCGGCTGGCGGGGGTCGCCTCGGCGTTCCAGATGCCGCCCAGGCCGAGCACCGACAGCACTGGGCCGCCCCAGTTCTCGCCGCGCGCGGCGAAGGCGGCCACGCCGGCCGGGTCCGAGGACGCGGCGTGCGGGTTGAGGATCGCGGGCAGCCACCAGGGCGCGTTCAGGGTCGCCGCGACGGCAAGCACGCCGAGGAGCCGGCGCCGCCCCGCCAGAGCCAGGGCGACGCCTGCGCCGAGCAGCCCGCCGGTCGGGGTGATCGCGGCCGCCGCCAGAGCCAGCACCAGACCTGCCCAGGTCCGTCGTGCCCCGGGCGACTGCCGCAGCTCGCGCGTCGCGATCGCGATCCAGGGCATCGCCGCGTACGCGACCAGCAGCCCCCACTGGCCGATCAGCAGCCGCTCGGCGAGGTAGGCGTTCCAGCCGTACAGGACAGCCGCGGTCGCCTGGGCGAGGCGCGACGGCGAGGGAGTCAGCCGGGCGGCGCCGAGGGATGCGGCGAACACGATCCCGCACAGGATCAGCTTCTGCAGCAGGTCGCCCGGCAGCACCGCGGTGGCGAGGGCGACCAGTGCGTCGGCGGGCGCCGCGCGGGGCAGGCCGCTGCCCAGGCCCAGGCTGTCCGGCAGCAGGCTCTGCCGGGGCACGAAGCTCATGTCGTAGGTCAGCACGTAGCCGCGCGGCAGCACCGGCGCCAGGACGGCGAGCGTCAACGCGGCGCAGAGCGCCGGAACCGCCCAGCGACGCGGCGACTCACCCCAGCGGCGCAGCGGCGCAGGCCAACGGCTCAGCGGCCCAGGCCGGGAGCTCAGTCGGGCATTAGTCGCCAGGGCATTCCCCTTCCCGCGTCGCGCAGGCTACAGTGCCGTGCTATTACTGGCCGGTAACGCTAGTGCCTGGCCGGGACACCTACTCGAACGGGACAACCGGAGCCGCCGTGGTGGACCAGGCCCCGTCCGCACCCGCAGAGCCGGGCATCACAGTCTCGCAGGACAGCACAGTCTCGCCCGACCGCGCAGCGCCGCCTGAGGGCGCTGCCCGGCGCGCCCAGGTCGAGTCGCTGGCGGTGGCGGTGGCGCTGTTCGGCGCCAACGCGCTCGGCTACCTGTTCAACCTGACCGCCGCGCGCGGCCTCGCCAACGACGTCTACGGCGCCCTCGGCTCGCTCATGGCGTTGCTGCTCGTCGGCGTGGTGCCGGCGATGGGTCTGCAGACCGCCGCAGCGTTGCACATCGCGGGCCTGCGCTCCGCTGGAGGCGACGTGGTCGCCGGCGAGCGGCGGATGCTCGGGTGCGGCGTGACGGCGGCGGCCGGAGTCGGGGCCGCCACGGCAGCGGCTTCGCCATTGCTGGCAGGCTTCCTCCACCTCCCCGGCCACATGCCGGTGCTGCTGTTGGCGGCGACGCTGGCGCCGCTGACGTTGCACGGGCTGTTCGTCGGAACCCTGCAGGGCAACCGGCGCTTCGCGGCGCTCGCGGCGCTGGTCTGCGTGGACGGGCTCGGCAAGTTCGGCGGCGGCCTTGCCGGGTTGTTCCTGACCCGCACTCTGGAAGGCGCCCTCGGCGGCATGGCGGTCGGCGGCGTGACGATCGCGGTCGCCGGCTGGCTGGTGTGCGGCGCGCGAGGCCCGGCGCTGCCTGTGACGCGGCTGGTCGGCAAGGTCTTCCACGCCACGTGGGCGCTGTTCGGCATGGTGCTGCTGATGAACCTCGACATCGTGCTCGCCCAGCATCACCTGGCCGGCCCGGCGGCAGGCGACTACGCTGTCGGTTTCATCGTCACGAAGATCGCGCTGTGGCTGCCGCAGGCCGTCGGTGTGGTGGTGCTGCCCCGTCTGGCGGATCCGGAGGACCGGCGCCGCGCTGTGCCGATCGCGCTCGGCCTGATCGCGCTGCTCGACTCGGCGGTGGTGCTCACCGCGCTGGTGCTGGGCCCGTCGCTGTTCACGCTGATCGGCGGCCCCGCGTACGCGCGTCACACCGGCCAGGCGTGGATGTTCGCCGCTGTGGGCTCGATGCTCGCGCTGGCCCATCTGCTGCTCTACTCCCGGATCAGCGCCGCCGACCGGGTCTCGGCGGCCGCGGTGTGGGCAGCGGTGGGCGTGGAGATCGCGCTGGTGACGCTCTGGCTGCACGGCTCCGTGACCCAGGTGTCCGCGGCAGCGCTGGCCACGACCACGAGCCTGGTGGTATTCGGCCTGATTATCGAACGCGGTGCCCGGATCGCCGTTCGTGACGGTCAGATCACGCGGCAGGTGACACCGGGCAGCTGATCGAAGCCAGCCTTGCCATCTGTTGTGATCAGGGTGCGATTCGTCGCGGACGCGGTGGCCGCGATCAGGAGGTCGTACGCGCCGCGGGTGAAGCCTTGCCGCTGACTGTCCGCGGCGAGCGCGGCGTGCACTCGGGCCACCGGCAGAGTGATCTCCTCGACACCGAAGGCGGCGAGAATCGTCTCGACCCACGCCGAGCGGGTCGGGCGCCGGGCTGCGTCGGCCAGCTCAACTCCGTGCAGCAGCTCGCCCGCGGTGATCACCGAGATCGCCACGTCATCGTTGGCCGACACCACATCGGCGGGATCGATGGTCTTGCGTTCGAAACCGATGATGACTCCGGTGTCGAGCAGCAGCCGCTTCACGCGGTCGTGCCTCCGACGCGACCCGGGAGATCGCGCATCGCCACGTGGGCTGATTCCAGATCGTCCGCGAAGTCGGGATCTGTCCGGTGTTCGGCGAAGAGGGCCAGAACCCGGGCGCCCGCGGCGACTGTCTCCGGCTCCACTCGGGCGACCGGCTGTCCGTCACGCGTGATGAGGACGGTCTCGCCGTGCTCCACCCGGTCGAGCAGGGCCGCGAAGCCTCGCGAGGCCTCTGTGGCGGTGAGTGTGCGCATGTGTATCAGAGTATCTGATTAGCGCGCCCGCCGCTGCGGCGGCGTCAGCGCGCACCCGAGTCCTCGGTCCGCGCATCGTCGGTGTGAGCCCGCGGCGGGGTCGGGTCGAGGTGCGGCAGGACGTATGACGCGACGACGGCCGCGACCGCGATCAGGGCCGCGGCCTGGGCCCATGGGCCGAGCGCCCACGACTGTCCGTGCCCCGCGACCCGGCCGGCCACCGCGACCAGGGTGGCGACCGACATCGCGCTGACGGTCATCACCGGCAGAGCGTTCCACCGCAGGCGTCGCAGCCACACGCCCACGGCGAGGGCCGCGAGCGGCAGCAGCCCGCCGAGCAGGCCGAGCAGGACGACCAACGCGACCTGAGCCGACGGGCCGGTCGCCTCCGACGCGGGCGACAGCGGCACGCCTCGCCGTGGGCGCCGCCCTGATGGCAGCAGCGCGGCCGCCAGCAGCACGACGACGGCGATCAGGCCGGCGAGCAGACCGGCCCGGTAGGTGCGGTCCGGCGTGAATTCGACAGTGACGACGCCGCCGGGGCCTTCCGGCACGATCCAGGCCTGCTGCCAGCCGTCCACGCGCGCGGGCGTCAGCGTCTCGCCGTTCAGCGTCGCGGTCCAGCCGGCATTGGCGTTCTCGCTCACCACGAGGTACGACTCCGCGCCGCCCGCGATCCGCATCTCGCGCCGGGTCGCCTCCCACGACCGCACTGAGACCTCGCGATGGGCGACGGTCGGCGGGGCGGGCTCGTCGACCTGCCGACCGTCGGTCTGCGGCGCGTCGCCGTGCGGGGTGTCGTCGACCGCGCGCAGGGTCAGGTCCTGCAGCACGTAGCGGTCCGACGGGAGCGAGCGGATCTGGTGCTCGCCGGGCCGCAGCGTGATGCCCTCGCCCAGCAGGTCGTCGTCGCACGGCAGCACCGTCAGCGGACGGTACGCCGACAGGTCGCCGTGCCGTCCCACCAGCTTCGTCTGGTGCTGCTTGCTGTCGATCAGCAAGGTCGGCCCGGCGCCGCACGGCAGCTCCATCCGCGCGTCCGGCGCGGGGCGTTCGGCGAGGTCTGCCAGGGCCGGGATGGTCAACTCGGCGATCCCGAGCGTGGCGTCCTCGTCGACCCGGCCACGGGGATCCAGGTCAGTGGGCGCCACCACGAGGAAGTCGACGTCGAGGTGGTCGGTGGTGATCGCGGGAAACCGCACCTCGCCGCTGTCCGGAACCTTCACGGTGACGTTCTTGTGCAGGGTGCGCAGCGTCAACTCGATCGGCCTGGAGGCACGCGGCGACATCGGCGTGCGCAGCGAGAGCCGGTCGATGGAGCGGGCGCCTTGCCAGCGCAGGCGCAGTGTGGGATCGAGGTCGGTGACGTCCGCGAGCCAGGCGGTGTCCGGATCGCCGTCGGTCGCGAGGAACGGCGACGTCGCCGGGTCGCCGGCGAGGTGGGAGGTGGCGCTCACCTTGAGGCCGGCGCCGGGCGCCGGGAGGCTCGGGGCGCCGCCGGGCCGGGGCAG
>WHSM01000607.1 GCA_009380105.1 Micromonosporaceae bacterium | reverse complement strand
GGCCCCCGACGGCCTACGGAGCGCCTGCCCACCCGACGCAGACGCCGCCCACTGGCTACGACCCGGCGACGGATCACGACGAGCCGACGGAGCAGCAATGGCCGCCGTACCCGCCGCGGACCTAATGAGCGCAGCGCCCGGCGCCGGGAGTCGACTCAGCGCTCCAGCGGAGCCTCTTGCCGAGCCCAGACCTCGACCGCCGCGCGGAGCGCGGAGCCCAGGTCCGGCACCTCGATCACTTCGATCCCCGGCGCCTGACCGTGGGTCGCCGGATCCGCCCCGACAGGGACGAGCGCGCGGCGGAACCCGAGCCGCGCGGCTTCCGCCAGCCGGCGCGGCGCCGAACTGACCGGGCGGACCTCCCCGGCGAGGCCCACTTCGCCCACCGCGATGAGGTCTGGCGGGATCGGCACGTCGCGCGCGGCGGACGCCACGGCCAACGCGACCGCGAGGTCGGCGGCCGGCTCGGCGATCCGCACGCCGCCCACGGTCGCGGCGAACACGTCCCGGTCATGCAGCCGCACCTTCGCCCGGCGCTCCAGCACCGCGAGCACCATCGCCAGCCGCGCCCCGTCCAGGCCGCTGACCGTACGACGAGGAGGGCCCTGGGTCGACGCCACCAGCGACTGGGTTTCGGCCAACAGTGGCCGCCGCCCCTCCAGGGTCACCGTGACGCACGTGCCGGGCACCGCCTCCACGTGCCGGTTGAGGAACAGGCCGGATGGGTCGGCGAGCCCGCGGATGCCGGCGTCGTGCAGCTCGAAGCAGCCCACCTCGTCGGCCGCGCCGAACCGGTTCTTCACGGCCCGCACCATCCGCAGCGTGGAGTGCCTGTCGCCTTCGAAGTGGAGCACCACGTCGACCAGGTGCTCCAGGGCGCGTGGCCCCGCGATCCCCCCGTCCTTGGTGACGTGGCCGACCAGCACCGTCGCGATGCCGCGTTCCTTGGCCACCGCGACCAGGGCCGAGGTGACCGCGCGCACGTGGGTGACCCCTCCGGGCGCGCTGTCCGCGGCGGACGAGGAGATGGTCTGCACCGAGTCCAGCACCAGCAACCCGGGGCGTACGGCGTCCAGATGGCCGAGCACCGCTGACAGGTCGGTCTCGGCGGCCAGATAGAGGCGGTCGTGCAGGGTCCCCATCCGTTCCGCGCGCAAACGCACCTGGGAGGCCGACTCCTCGCCGCTGACCACGAGGGCGAGCGAGTCGGGGTAGCGGGCGGCCCACTGGTGCGCCACGTCGAGCAGCAGGGTCGACTTGCCGACCCCGGGCTCCCCGGCGAGCAGCGCCACGCCGCCCGGCACCAGGCCGCCTCCCAGCACCCGGTCCAGCTCGGGCACTCCGGTGGGGCGGTGCATCGCCTCGGTCGCGCTCACCGCGCCGATCGGCTGCGCCGGCGCAGCCGGGGCAATGGCGCTGACGTCCCGCAGCACTGGGCCGCCAGCGGGCGCGGCCTCGATGATCGATCCCCAGGCGCCGCAGTCCGGGCAGCGGCCGAGCCACTTCGGGACCGTGTGGCCGCACTCGTCACACTGGTACGCGGGGCGGGTGGCGCGGCCCCCTGATGCGCGTCGAATTGTCACATCGGCAGGCTAGGCGGCCGGTCCGACAGAACCCTCCAGGCGCGCCCGCGACCGGAACGTCAGCGACTCGGCCGGCGACACCGATCCGGCGATCCGGCGATCCGGCG
>WHSM01000079.1 GCA_009380105.1 Micromonosporaceae bacterium | reverse complement strand
TCATCTGGGCAAGAGCGACACGCAACCTCGGCATGCCCCCATCATGTATCACCCCGTGCCGGACCGAACCAGCGAGGTTGGGGCGAGCCGAACGGCTCGCCCCGCGCGGTGTGCGATGGGTCTCCTGCTTCGGCATGCGAGTGGCGTCGTAACGTGGGTGTAATAACGCTGGCGTACCAAGGTCAGATGACGGACGCCGCGAACAGCCCGACCGCCCGTTCGGAGGCCGACGTGGATCGTCAGCAGGAGTTCGTGCTCCGCACCCTGGAGGAGCGGGACATCCGCTTCGTGCGGCTGTGGTTCACCGACGTGCTCGGCACGCTGAAGAGCGTCTCCGTGGCGCCGGCCGAACTGGAGGCCGCCTTCGAGGAGGGCATCGGCTTCGACGGCTCCGCGATCCAGGGCTTCGCGCGGGTGTACGAGTCGGACATGGTCGCCATGCCCGACCCCACGACGTTCCAGGTCTTCCCGTTCGAGGGCTCCGAGGGCGGGGAGAGCGCGCGGATGTTCTGCGACATCCTGACCCCGGACGGCTCGCCCTCCTGGGCCGACCCCCGGCACGTGCTGCGCCGTGCCCTGAGCCACGCGGCCGAGCGGGGCTTCACCTTCTACACCCACCCCGAGATCGAGTTCTTCCTGCTGCACGACCATCCGCTCGACGGCGGGACGCCCGAGCCGGTGGACGCCGGAGGCTACTTCGACCACACCACGCACGCGGTCGCGCGGGACTTCCGGCGCCAGGCTGTGCTGGCGCTGGAGCGGATCGGCATCTCGGTGGAGTTCAGCCACCACGAGGTCGCGCCGGGACAGCAGGAGATCGATCTGCGGTACGCCGACGCGCTCACCACCGCCGACAACGTCATGTCGTTCCGGCACGTGATCAAAGAGGTGGCGCTCTCCGCCGGGGTGCACGCGACCTTCATGCCGAAGCCGTTCACCGACCAGCCGGGCAGCGGGATGCACACGCACCTGTCGCTGTTCGAGGGGGAGCGCAACGCGTTCCACGACCCGGGCGACCCGATGCAGCTGTCGAAGGTCGGTCGCGCGTTCATCGCCGGGCTGCTCACCCACGCGCGGGAGTACACGGCGATCACCAACCAGTGGGTCAACTCGTACAAGCGGCTGTTCCCGGCGCCGCTCACGGACTGGGTGACCGAGGCGCCGGCGTACGTGTGCTGGGGGCACCTCAACCGCTCCGCGCTGGTGCGGGTGCCGGCGTTCGGCAAGGCGAACTCGGCGCGCGTGGAGGTGCGCTCGCTGGACTCGGCGTGCAACCCGTACCTCGCGTTCGCGGTGCTGCTCGCCGCCGGCCTGAAAGGCATCGAGGAGGGGTACGAGCTGCCGCCCGGAGCCGAGGACGACGTGTGGTCGCTCACCGACACGGAGCGGCGCGCCGCGGGCTACCCGACGCTGCCGCAGAACCTCTCCGAGGCGCTCGACGTGCTGGAGCACAGCGAGTTCGTCGCCGAGACCCTCGGAGAGGGCGTGTTCGACTTCTTCTGCAAGAACAAGCGCGCCGAGTGGCAGGCGTACCGGCGTGAGGTCACCCCGTACGAGCGGAAGCGCTACCTGGGTTTGTGACCCCGGTCGTAAGCTGCGAGCGTGCGCGTGATCGTGGTCGGCGCTGGAGTGGTCGGCCTGTCCTGCGCGGTGCGGCTCGCTGAGGACGGGCACGATGTGGCCGTGTTCGCGCGGGACCTGCCGCTGGAGACGACATCCTCGGTGGCGGCGGCGCTCTGGTACCCGTACCTGATCTCGCCGCCGCAGCGGGTCGCCGCCTGGTCGGCCAGCACCTACCGGGAACTCGCGCGGATCGCCGAGACGGAGTCGTCGATCCGGATGCGCGTCGGCCGGGAGCACCTGATGACGCCCGCCCCGGATCCCTGGTGGGCCGACGCGGTCGGCGACCTGCGCCGGATCTCCCCGGCGCCCGGCTTCGCCGACGGCTGGTCGTTCACGGCGCCGGTGATCGAGATGGGGCGGTATCTGCCGTACCTGGTCGGACGCCTGGAGGCGGCCGGCGGCACGCTGACCCGCATGACGCTGGACGCGTTGCCGAACACCGCGCACGTGGTGGTCAACTGCGCTGGACTGGGCGCGCGGGACCTGCTCGGCGACCACAGTCTGCTGCCGGTCCGGGGTCAGGTCGTCTGCGTCGCGCAGCCCGGCCTCACCGAGTGGCTGCTCGCCGATCGCGGGGCTGCGGGTCTGACGTACGTGGTGCCACGTGAGCACGACGTGGTGGTGGGCGGCACGAGCGAGCCGGGAGAGTGGTCGACCGTCCCCGAGGAGTCCGTCACGCGCGACATCCTGGAGCGCGCGGCGTCGCTGGTCCCGGCGCTGGCCGGCGCGAAGGTGCTCGGCCGCCGCGCGGGTCTGCGGCCGTCCCGGCCCACGATCCGATGCGAGGCCGCGCGGGCCGGCCAGCGGCTTGTGGTGCACTGCTACGGGCACGGGGGCGCAGGCGTGACCGTCTCTTGGGGCTGCGCCGACGAGGTCGCCGGCTACGTCCGCGAGGCGGCCCGCTGACGCTGCGTCCTCCGGGCGCATCAGCGCAGGTCCGATTTGACGGATGAGTCCGGAAGAGGAAACGTGGGTACGCGGATCACGTAGCCGACTAACGAGGGGTTCGCTGTGCTCACCTTGACCGATAACGCCGTCTCCGTCATCCGTACCATCGTGTCACAGCCGGAGGTGCCCGATGGCGCGGGTCTGCGGATCGCCGCTGAGAACACCAACACCGCCGAAGGCCTCACACTGTCGCTGGCCACCGCGCCGCAGGAAGGCGACCAGGTGGTTGACACCAGTGGCGCCCGGCTGTTCCTGGAGCCGACCGCGGCTTCAGTGCTCGACGACAAGGCGCTCGACGCGGACGTCGACGAGCAGGGCAAGGTCTCCTTCGCGCTAGCCGAGCAGTAACCGGGCTGTCCAGGGCTCGTCGGGGCAGTTCCCCGGCCCCGGCGAGATCCCGGGCGGCCTGGATCTTGAGCGGCTTGGATCCAGGGCAGCCCGGACCTTTGGCGGCGCGATCATCCGCCCGGCGTCACCGCGCGGCCGTCCGGTCCCGCGGGCTCGCGGGGCGTGAGCCGATGCGCCCGCATCGCCTCGTAGAAGGGCTGGTGGTGTCGGGCCAGCTCGCCCAGGCGAGGGTCGTTGTCCGGTCGCACCCGGTGCCGCCGGCCACGGTCGGTCAGGCCGCTGCTCAGGGCGACGTCGCGATGCCATTTCTCTGTGCGCTCCCAGACCCGCTGGGCGCCGGGCTGCCAGCGCAGCGATTCCGGGCGGAACGGCAACCCGACACGCTCGCAGTACGCCCGCAGCACGCCCTCGGGGTCAGCCACCAGGTCGTCCCCGTCGATCACCGCCGGGATCTCACCGGTCGCCTCTCGCACGGCCTGGAAGATCGTGTGGAGGTACTCGAAGCCGACTTCGTCGAGGGTGACGTTCGGGTACAGCGCGTAGTGGGAGGCCACCGCGGCCCGGGGGTCACGGATCATGAAGGTGTTGACCACGCGCTGGTAGAGCCGCTCGTCGGCGAGCAGTCCGTCGTACCGGTAGTCGGAGGTCTCCTTGAAGAACACGCGCGCGTCGTCGGTCGACCGGCGCAGCAGCGCGCCGAGCAGCTCCGGCATCGATCCAGCCGACTCGCCCAGCACATCGAAGCTGCCCTCCGCCAGCAGCCCGGAGAACGGCTCGTGCACCACTTGGAGGTCGCCGCGCTCCATCATCACCCGCATGAAGGCGGTGGACCGGGATCGGGGCGCCGCCCACAGCGCGATCGGCGTGCTCACGAAGACGTGGGCCTCACTGTGACCATTCCGTGGGCTCGCGGTCCCAGCGGTGCTTGCGAAGCTCGGCCATCAGCTCCTCGCCCAGGGGCGGGGCGTCGCTGGCAGCGAGGTTGGCCCGCACGTGCGGGATCGACCGCATCCCCGGGATGACCGTGGTGACGGCAGGGTGCTGCAGGATGAAGCGCAGCGCCAGCTCGGGCATGGTCATGCCTTCCGGGATCACCTTCGCCAGCGCTTCGGCGCGCTCCACGCTGGCGTGGAGGTTCTCGGGGACGAAGTAGCTGTTGCGCCAGTCGCCTTCCGGCCACGTGCTCTCGCGGGTGAGCGTGCCGGTGAGGGCGCCTTCGTCGAAGGGCACCCGGGCGATGACGGCGATGTCCAGCTCCTCACAGGCCGGGAACAACTCATCCTCGGGCGCCTGGTCGAAGATGTTGTAGATCACCTGAACCGCGTCGATCAAGCCGGTGCCCAGCGCTTCCAGGACGTTCCACGGCTCCCAGCGGTTGACGCTGATGCCGACCCCGCGCACCAGGCCCCGCTCCTTCATCTCGATGATCGGCCCCTGCCACGCCGGATCCGCAGCCCAGGAGTCCTCCCAGACGTGGAACTGCAGCAGGTCCACCGAGTCGGACCCGAGGTTCTGCAGGCTCTTGTTGAGGTACTCCCACATATGGTCCGGCGAGAAGACGTCGGCGAGCCTGGAGTCCCTGGTCGAGGGGAAGCTCCGGTCCTTGGGTGGGATCTTGGTCGCCACCCAGAGCTGGCGGTCGGGATGGCGCCGGGTCAGGTGGCCCAACAGCTCCTCGCTGTGCCCACGGCCGTAGATCCAGGCGGTGTCGAAGAACGTGCACCCGCGCTGCGCGGCCTCGTCCAGCGCCGCGTTGCCGGCCGCGTCGTCAGCGCCGGTCCACCCGCCTGGGCCGCCGGCGATGCCCCACATCCCGTACCCGACGTCGCTGACCATCCAGCCGAGCCGGCCGAACCGACGTTGCCGCATGCGTTGTCCTCCTCCTCAAATGCTGTGGCTGTGATCAACAGCCCCGGGATGTGATCCGGCCGCCGGGACGCTCCACCGGTTCCCGCCGGAGCCGAAACGGGTCTGCCGCGGCACGCGCCCGTCGATGTCGACCGCGCTGACCTGGACCGAGCCCCGGTGCGCGATCAGGGTCACCCGGGCCGAGACGTCGGCGAGCAGCACGTCGATCGCGG
Source organism: Micromonosporaceae bacterium (assembly GCA_009380105.1). Taxonomy (GTDB): domain Bacteria; phylum Actinomycetota; class Actinomycetes; order Mycobacteriales; family Micromonosporaceae; genus WHSM01. Next base: position 9,125 of record WHSM01000079.1, on the reverse strand, counting down.
CGCGTGCCGCGTCCGCGGCCGGCTCCAGCCACCGCGCCTCGTACATCGCGGCGCCGAGGTCTGAGGCTAGCCGGTGATACAGCTCGCGGCCCGCGGTGTCGAGGCTCGCCTGCAGCACCCGGCTCCACGCGCGCTCGAGCAGCTCCAGCCCGGGAGCTTCGTACACGCCCCGGCACACGGTGCCGATGATGCGGCGCTCCACCACGTCGCGCAACCAGACGCCGTGTCGCGCCCCGACCTCGTTGCAGCGCTCCAGCCAGGCCAGCGGCACGGGGCCGCTGCCGTCCACGTCGACCACGTGGCCGCGTTCGAAGGTCACGGTGACGGCCTCCGGCTGGTCCGGGCTCTCGGAGGCCCGGTTGCTCCAGCGGGGGCGCACCTGGGTGACGGGGGTGCTGAGGTCTTCCAGCTCGGCCGACTCGTGTGACACGCCGGCGATGTTGGCGTCGGTGGAGCGGTCGCCGTCGCTGCCGGGATCGAGCGGCAGCCCGTGCTCGCTCACCGCTTTCAGCATGGCTTCGCGGTCAGGGAACCGGCTCAGGGCGGCGGGATCGGCCCACGGAGCATACACCCGCGGCGCGGGCGTCAGCCGGCTGGCGTATCGGGCGAACCTGCGCTGGTCGTTGCCGCCCCCGACGCAGCCGTGCGCCAACACCTCGCAGCCGTCGCGGAGCAACCGGGGGCCCAGCTCGTCGACCAGCACGAATCGGGAGGCGCTGGTGGTGTTCCAGTAGCCGCCGTCATGCCGGGCGTGGTAGCGGAGGATATCGGCGGCGACGTCGGCCATGCGAGCGCGGAGGTCGACCACGGTCACCTGCGCTCCGAACTCGGTCAGCGCGGCGGCCAGCGCGGTGGTCTCGGCTGCTCCGGCCTGCCCGAGATCGGCGATGCAGTGGCGCGTCGGGACTCCCTGTTCCCGCAACCACACGCCCACGGCCATGCTGGACAGCCCGCCGCTCTGAAGCAGACCCACGGAGGCTCCGCGGAAGTCATCCAAGCCCATGGCGACCCTTCTTGGCGCTACTTGAACGTTCTAATCGTCACGTCTGCTACAGACCGCATGGCGCAGGCCTCAGAGGGTAGCTAAAAATAACTGTCCACAAAAGATTGTCTTTTGAAGATCAGTTGCATAGATTGCTGGATCGTGCGTAAACCATTCGACACGTGACGACCCCGATACGGCCCGAAGTAGGGCCGAAGACTGCCCGGAGGTCGCCTGATGCCCCCCGACCAGCAGCCGCCCGACCTCCCGAACCACCGGGCCGAGACCGCTGGCGCGTTGCTGGGCACGCGTCACGATTTCCCGCAGCGCCAGACCGTGCTCGACCTGTTCGCAGAGCGGGTGCGGCAGGCGCCGGAGCGGCCCGCGGTCCGGCACCGCGACGCCACGCTGAGCTACGCGGACCTCGACCAGGCCGCGAACCAGGTCGCCGGCCGGCTGATCGCGCTGGCCGCGCCGCGAGCCGCGCTGATCCCGCTGCTGATCACCGACGGCCCGGAGTTCCCCGCCGGCCTGCTCGGCATCCTCAAGGCCGGAGCCGCCTTCGTGCCCCTGGACCCCGCTTGGCCGAGCGAGCGATTACGCGCGATCGCGACCCGCCCGCCGCGCTGGCGGTGGCGGCCTCCCTCGACGCGGCGGCCGAAATGGGCCTCACCTCGCGAACCGTCGCGGTCGACCAGTGCGACGACGCCAGCGAGCCGCCCGACCCCGACCGCCGCCCAGCGCCGTCGGACCTGATCTACGGGTACTACACCTCCGGCTCGACGGGCGCGCCGAAGTGCGCCATCAACCGCCACCGGGGTCTGGTCAACCGACTGACGGCGATGTCGCGCCGGTTCGGCGACGGCGCCGACCACATCACGCTCCAGAACAGCCGCTCGACTTTCGACTCGGCGATGTGGCAAGTGCTGTGGCCGCTCACCTCCGGCGGGCAGGTGGTGCTGCCCCACCGGGACGGGATCCTCGACCTGGAGCAGACGGCGACGACCATCGGGCGTTACGGAGTCACGATCACCGACTTCGTGCCGTCAGTCCTGGCCGCCCTGGTCTCGCTGCTGGAGGTGCGCGCCGACCTGCGCGAGTCGGTGTCGTGCCTGCGCCGGATGCTGATCGGTGGCGAGGCGGCCAACCCGTCGGTGGTGCACCGGTTGCGGGCGCTGCTGCCCGAGCTGCGGATCACCAACACGTACGGCCCCACCGAATGCTCGATCGGGTCGGTCTTTCACGAGGTCAGCGCCGACGACGTCGACCGGATCCCGCTCGGCCGGCCGATCGACAACACCGCGGCGATCCTGCTCGACGAGCAGCGGCGGCCGGTTCCACCCGGGGCCGTCGGCGAGATCTGGCTCGGCGGTGAGTGCGTCGGCGCCGGCTACCTCGGCGACCCCGAGCGGACAGCCCGCGCGTTCATCCCCAACCCGTTCCCAGAGATCGGAAGCGAGCTGCTCTACCGCACCGGTGACCTGGCCACGACCGACGACGCCGGGTTGCTGCAGTTCGTGGGCCGCGGCGACGACCAGGTCAAGGTCGGCGGCGTGCGGATCGAGCTCGGCGACATCGACAACGCCCTCGCCAGCCACCCCCTCGTCGGCAACGCGGTCACCGTGGTGCTCGGCGACGGCGAGAACCGGACCCTGGTGGGGTGCGTCAGCCCGCGCTCCGGGGACGAGCCGCCCGACCTGCGGGAACTGCGCCAGCACGCGGCGCGGCGACTGCCCGCCGAGGTGGCCCCGCACCGGGTGGTGGTCCTCGAGTCCCTTCCGGTCAACCAGAACGGCAAGGCCGACCGACGGGCGTTGAAACAGCTGCTCGCCAAGGCGGTCGACAACGAGGAGGACTTCGTCGCGCCGGCCGACGCCCTGGAGGAGCTGATCGCCACGGCCTGGCGCCGGGTCCTGGACGTGAGTCGGGTGTCGGCGACCGCGCCGTTCGCCGAGTACGGCGGCACCTCGCTGTCCGGGATCCAGGTGGCCGCCGCGCTCAGCGCCGAACTGGCGCGGACCGTGCGCCCGCGCGACCTGATCGTGGCTACCACCGTCAGGGAGCAGGCGGACCTGCTGCGCGGCGGCGAGTCCAGCGTCTCGACGGAGACTGAGGAGCACGCCCACATCGGCCGGGACGCGCAGTGGCGGCCGCCGCCACTCGCGCCGTGGCGAGCCGACCACCTGTTGGTCACCGGCGCCACGGGCTTCGTCGGCGCCCACCTGCTCGCCGAACTGCTCCGCTTGTCCGACGCCCGGGTGTCCTGCCTGGTGCGCGCTCGCGACCCTGGCGACGCGGTGCACCGCCTCGCCAGGACACTCGACTCGTACCAGCTGGCCTCTGCCAGCCGCGACCTGCTCGCCGGAATCGTGAGCGGCCGCGTGGAGGCTGTCGCCGGCGACCTGGGGCAGCCGGACCTCGGCATGACCCAGGACGCGTGCGACAGGCTCGCCTCGTCGGCCGACGCAGTGGTGCACGCCGGAGCGCTGGTCAATCTCGTCGCCGGCTACCTCGCCCATCGACCTGCCAACGTCGTCGGGGTGCAGGAGTTGATCCGGCTCGCCGCCGCCGGACGCGGCAGCCGCCTGCACGTGCTGTCGACCCTCAGCATCTTCCCGACGAGCGGCGCGGACACGGCGCCCATCACCGAACGGCAGTTCCCCTCCCCCTCCGGCCTTCCTTCGGACGGCTACAGCCGGTCCAAGTACGTCGCCGAGCGGCTGCTGGCCAACGCCCGCGAGCACGGCGTCAGCTCCGTGGTGTACCGCCTGGGAGAGGTGTGGCCGCACCGGGAGTTGGCCGTGGCGAACCCGGCGTCGTTGGCCCACACCCTGCTGTACGCCTGCGCCCGCACCGGCTGCGCCTTCCCGACCGAGGCGGCGATCGACGTGACGCCGGTCGACGTGGTGAGCCGGTTCGTGGCGGGATGCGCGATCGGTGAGCTGGACCCGCCGGACGGAACCCTGCACGTGCTGTGGCCGGCGCCCTTGCGCTTCGCTGCCGCGTTCGGCGCGCTGGCCCAGCGCGGGCGCCTCGAACGCGTCGGGTACCCCGAGTTCCGCCGCCGGCTCGAGGCGCTGGCCCTCGCGCCCGACCCCGACCCGCGGCTGGCGAGGCTGAGCGTGCTGCTGCCGCCCGCGGGGCGCGGCGACGCGGCTCCCCCCGAATTCGACCAGATGTTCACGCCGGGCGGCGGCCACTTCGACTGCGAAGGCTTCACACGCCACGCGGCCGCGCTGCCGCAGGCCGCGCCGGCGCCCGACGGTCTGAACGGCGTCAGCGGCTACCTGGCCCGGCTGTCGGCTGGGCACGAACCCGCCTTTCCAGGACACGACCCCGCCTTCCCAGGAGGACCCAGCGATGAGCAGCGAACCGACGGCGTACACCGTGGTCGTCAACCACGAGGAGCAGTACTCGATCTGGCCGGCCGGCCGAGAGGTTCCGGCGGGTTGGCGTGAGGTCGGCGTGACCGGCGCCAAGGAGGAGTGCCTCGCCCATGTCGGGAAGGCCTGGACGGACATGCGGCCACTGAGCGTGCGCCCGTGACATTCACACGAGCGTGATCGGGGACGTCAGATGGATGGGACAGCGCTGCCGGATGGGGCTTCGCGGCCGCCGCGGTCCATCCCGGAGATGTTTGAGCGTCAGGCCGCCTCGACCCCGGACGCGACGGCGGTCAGCGTCCAGGGCGTGCGGCTGACCTACGCCGACCTCAACGCCCGGGCCAACCGCCTCGCCCGCCACATCCGGGCAGCCGGCGTGGTCACCGGCTCGCCGGTCGCGATCCGGGCGCAGCGGCGCGCCGAGATGCTGGTGGGCCTGCTGGCGATCCTCAAGGCCGGCGGATGTTACGTGGCGCTAGACCTCGCCGACCCGCCAGAGCGGCAGGTCGCCGTGCTGCGCGACTCAGACCCGACCGTGCTGCTCACCGGGCCACCGCTGGGTCCGACGCTGGCCGCGGTCCGGACCGTGCCGCTCGACCACGACCCCGTCGATCTCGCCGCCGCCGACCTGGGTCTTCCGCTGGGTCCGGAGGACGTGGCGTACATCGCGTACACGTCTGGCTCGACCGGAGCCCCCAAGGGCGCCATGATCCCGCACCGGGCCGTGCTGCGGCTGGTGCGGAACCCGAACTACCTCGCGATCGGCCCCGGCGACGCGACCCTGCAGTTGGCGCCTCTCGCGTTCGACGCGTCCACTCTGGAGGTGTGGGCGCCGCTGCTGAACGGCGCCCGGGTGGCGGTGTTCCCGCCGGAGGACCCGACCCCGGAACGGATCGCCGAGGTCGCTTCGGCCGAACGCGTGACCGTGCTGTGGCTTACCGCGGGGCTGTTCCATCAGATGGCCGAAGGGCCGGTCGGACGGCTGCGGACCGTACGGCAACTGCTGGCCGGCGGCGACGTGCTCTCCCCGCAGCACGTGAACAGCACGCTCGCGGCGCTGCCCGGGATTCGGCTGGTCAACGGCTACGGCCCCACCGAGAACACCACCTTCACCTGCTGTCACGTGATGACCGAGCCGGTGTCCGGGGCGACGACGCCGATCGGCCGTCCGATCACCGGCACCGAGGTGCACCTGCTCGACGAGTCGCTGCGACCCGTGGCCGACGGGGAGACCGGCGAGCTCTACGCCGGCGGCGATGGCGTGGCTCACGGGTACCTGGGTCGGCCGGAGCTGACGGCGGGGGCGTTTGTGCCGGATCCGTTCGCTCCGGGCCACGGCAAGCGGATGTACCGCACCGGCGACCTGGCCCGGCGGCGCCCCGATGGGGTGCTGGAGTTCCTCGGCCGGGCCGACAGCCAGGTCAAGATCCGCGGGTTCCGGGTCGAGCCCGGCGAGGTGGAGGCCGCGTTGCTGCGCCTTCCCGACGTGCGCGCCGCCGCGGTGGTGGCGCAGGAGCATCCCAGGTCCGGGAACCGGCTGGTGGCCTTCGTGGTGGCCGACGCCGCGCTGTCCCCGCCGGCCCTGCGGCAGCGGCTGGGCGAGAGCCTGCCCGCGTACCTGGTTCCGTCGTCCTTCGTGCGCGTGCCGGCCCTGCCGCTGAACCGCAACGGCAAGGTCGACCGAGCGGAGTTGCGCCGGCGCAGGGTGCGCCAACGGCCCGCGGTGAGCGCGCCGTACCGGCCGGCGGAGCATCCGGTCGAAGAGGCGTTGACCGCGCTCTGGGCAGGCCTGCTTGGGATCGACGAGGTCGGCGTCGACGACGACTTTCTGGAGCTGGGCGGAGACTCGCTCATCGCGACCCAGGCAGCGACGGAGATCGGCAGCAGGTACGGCGTGAGCCTCGGTCCGCGCGAGATCTACCAGCAGTGCACGGTCGCTGCGATCGCCGGGCTGATCGCCGATCGGCTGCTCGCCGGCATCGAGGAGATGACAGACGAGGAAGCCCTGGCCTTGCTGCGACAACACCAGGTGAACGAAGGGCAGCCGGCTGGGGCCGGCGACACCGACCGGGATGGGTAGGGATATGAGCACTTCTGGCATGGGCGACCTGTCCGACATCAAGCGCGAGCTGCTGGAGCTGCGGATGCGCCAGCAGCGGGCGGCGACGGCCGAGCGGGACCGGATCACGCCGACACCTCGCGAGGGCAAGCTCCTGGTCGCGGAGCAGCAGCGCTACCTGTGGTTCCTGCATCAACTTGCGCCCGAGTCGCCGACGTACAACCTGTCGTTCGCGCTCCGGTTGCGAGGGGCGTTGGATGTGGCAGCGTTGGGTCGGGCGTTGGGGGGTCTGGTTGCTCGGCATGAGGGTTTGCGGACTCGGTTTGGCAGTGAGCGCGGGGTGCCGTTTCAGGTGGTGGATGCGGCGCCGGGGTCGTGGCCGCTGCCGGTTACGGATGGTGGCGCCTGGTCGGTTCAGGGGTGGGTGGATGCGCAGGCGCGGTTGCCGTTTGAGCTTGAGCTGGGCCCGGTGGTTCGGTCGTCGTTGTTGCGGGTGGCGGGCGATGATCATGTGTTGTCACTGGTGATGCACCACATCGTCGCCGACGGCTGGTCGGTGGGACGGATCAGCGACGAGCTGGCAGGGCGCTACGCCGCGGAGTGCGAGGGCCGCTCCGCAGCGCTGCCGGAGTTGTCGGTGCAGCCGGCGGATCACGCGGCGTGGCAGCGGCGGTGGCTGGTCGGGGACGAGGTCGCCTCGCACCTGGACTACTGGCGGCGGACCCTCGACGGCGCTGAAGAGTTGGACCTTCCCACCGATCGCCCGCGCCCGGCCGCGCCGACCGGCGCCGGCGAGATCCTGGAGACGACGCTGCCGCCAGCCGTGGCAGAGGCTGCGCGGGTGTTGGCGCGTGGTGAGCGGGTGTCGTTTTTGGCGGTGTTGCATGCGGTGTTTGTGGTGGTGTTGTCGCGGTGTTCGGGGCAGTGGGATGTGGTGGCGGGGTCGGTGTTCTCTGGGCGTACGCGTTCGGAGGTGGAGCCGTTGGTGGGGTTTTTCGCGAACACGTTGGTGTTGCGGGCGAGCACTGCGGGCAACCCCACCTTCCGGGAGCTGGCGCATCGTTGCCACGACACCGTGCTGGGCGCCCTGGAGCACCAGGACGCGCCGTTCGGGATGGTGGTCGACGCTCTCAAGCCTGATCGGGCCCCGGGACGGAATCCGCTGTTCCAGGTCATGTTCACCATGCTGAAGTCGGGGATCACAGGCGAGTTCCAGCTCGGGGACCTGAGCGTGGAACCCCTCACGCCGCAGCCAGGGACCACCCGTTTCGACCTGACTTTCCAGATCACCGACCGTTCCGACGGCCAGGTGGATTTGTGGGTGGAGTACTCGACGGAATTGTTCGACCGGGACCGTGTGGAGCGCATGATCAGCCACTTCACCACCCTGCTCGAGCGTGGAGCCGCGGCGCCTGACACTCCCGTGGAGGACTTGGACCTGCTGCCGGAGGTGGAGCGGGTGCGGGTGGTTGAGGGTTGGAATCCTGTGGGGGGTGGGGTTTCGGGGTTGTTGTTGCATGAGTTGTTTAGGGGGCGGGTGGTTGATGGGCCGGGGCGGGTGGCGGTGCGGTTTGAGGGGGTGGATTTGAGTTATGGGGAGTTGGATGTTCGGTCTGATCGGTTGGCGCGGGTGTTGGCGGATGGGTTTGGGGTGGGGCGGGGTGTTGTGGTGGGGGTGTTGTTGGAGCGGGGGTTTGATTTGCCGGTGGCGTTGTTGGGGGTGTTGAAGGCGGGTGGGGCGTGGTTGCCGTTGGATCCGCAGTATCCGGTGGAGCGTTTGGCGTTTCAGTTGGGGGATGCGGGTGTGGGTGTGGTGGTGACGACGTCTGATTTGGCGGGTCGGTTGCCGGGTGGTGTGGGGCGGGTGGTGTTGGATTCGGGGGTGTTGGAGGGGGTGGTGGCGCAGGCGCCTGTGGTGGAGGTGGGTCCGGAGGATGTGGCGTATGTGATTTACACGTCGGGTTCGACGGGGGCGCCGAAGGGTGTGATGGTGCCGCATCGGGCGGTGGTGAATTTTTGTTTGGCGTTTGTGGGGATGTTCCGGGTGGGTCCGGGGGATCGGATTTTGCAGTTTTCGAATCCGGCGTTTGATGTGAGTGTGTCGGATTTCTTTTCGACGTTTGCTGGTGGGGCGACGGTGGTGGGGGCGCCGCGGGCGAGGTTGTTGGATCCGGAGGCGTTGCAGGTTCTGTTGCGGGATGAGCGGGTCACGTTGGTGGATATTCCGCCTGCGGTGTTGCGGTTGTTGGATCCGGAGCCGTTGACGGATTTGCGGGTGTTGTTTATTGGGATGGAGGCGTTTCCGGCGGAGTTGGTGAATCGGTGGTCGCGGCCGGGTCGGGAGTTTCATAACGGGTACGGGCCGACTGAGGTGACTGTGACGTGTGTGGATTATTTGTGTCCGGATGAGCCGTTGGACGGGCCGCCGCCGATTGGGCGGGCGATGGCGAATCAGCGGGCGTATGTGCTCGATGAGCGGTTGCGGCTGGCGCCGGTGGGGGTGCCGGGTCAGCTCTATCTGGCTGGGGCCGGGTTGGCGCGGGGTTATCTGGGGCGGCCGGAGTTGACGGCGGAGAAGTTTGTGCCGGATCCGTTCGCGTCTGGTCCGGGCGAGCGGATGTATGCCACCGGGGATGTGGTGCGGTGGCGCTCAGACGGGCAGTTGGAGTTTCTCGGCAGGGTGGATCGGCAGGTCAAGATC
>WHSM01000555.1 GCA_009380105.1 Micromonosporaceae bacterium | reverse complement strand
TGATGTCGAGCTTCCGCATCGCGTTCGCGAGGTGGTACTTGACGGTGCGCGAGGAGAGGAACAACCGGCTCGCGATGTCGCGGTTGGTGTGGCCGGCCGCCGCCAGCGCGGCGATCTCGCGCTCCCGTGGCGAGAGCCGGTTGCCGTAGCCCGGCCGGCCGCGTCGATGCGGCGCCGGCAGGCCGGCGCGACGGATGAGCTGCTTGAGCCGGTTGGCGTCCCACGGGGCGTTCACGCGGGCGAAGGCGCCCCACGCGCGCAGCAGCAGGTCCGCGTCGGGGGGCTCGCCCGCGGCGATCCGGCAGCGGGCCTCGGCGGCCACCGCGTGGGCAGCCATGCGCGGATCCGGCAGCGCGGCGTACTGCTGCCGGCTGCCGGCGTAGTGCTCCATCGCCGCAGCGGCGTCGCCGTCGTCCTCGGCTCGCCGGGCCTCGGCGAAGCTGAGCGCCGCCCTCGCGAGCGGCGCGTCCCGGCCCGCCACCCCATCGCGGTAGCCGCCGAGCAGCTCACGCACCAGGCTGAGGCGCCCGAACGGCATCACGGGCGCGGCCCAGATCCAGATCTGTTTGGCCGCCACCGCGTCGAGCACGCGGGCGGTCAGGGCATACGCCACCTGGCCGTCGGCGTCGCTGACCGCTGAGCGGCTCAGCTCGGCGGCGGCGTGCGCGGCGACCGCGAGCTCTCCGGACAGGCAGGCCTGCTCGGCGACGTCGACCAGGACCCGGCGGGCGCTGTCGAGGTCTCCGCGACCGGTGAGGATCTGCCCGGCCAGCAGCCACGAGTGCAGCCGGGAGTGGAGCTGGGCGCGTACGCGCGCGTCGTCGCTGAGCCGCCGCGCCTCCTGCTCCACGCCCGCCTCGCCCACGCTCCAACGGGCCCGAAGCCAGGTGGCGCGCAGGCTCTGGTCGTACGCCGCCATGCCCAGCTCGGCGGCGAGCGACATGCCCCGCTCGGCCAGCTCACGGCCGCGCCCGTAGCAGCCGAGGTGCAACGCGGCGTCGGCCGCGTTCAGCAGCCCTCGGATGATCTGCCGGTTGACGGGCGCCTGGTCGCCGGGCTCGGGCAGCGCGGCCGCCGCGCGCCAGGCCCCGGGCGCGCCGGTGGCCATCACGGCGGACACGGCCGTCGCCGGCACGAAGGCGCGCGCCACCGGATCCGCGGTGTGGGCCAGCGCCGCGTGGGCCTGGTTCAGGTACGCCAGATGCGCCGACAGGGTGACGTTCGGGAGTCGAGCCGGGAGCGCGAGCGTGGCGAACGCCATCGCCCGCAGATCCGGCCGGCTGGCCAGGTCGGAGATCGCGGCCTCGATCTCGGCGACCGGGTCCGCGCCGGGCTCGGCGGCGTCCAGGTCCAGCCACGCCCGCAGCAGGCGCAGCTCCCCGCGCTCCGCCGCCGACGCCTCTGGCCAGCCGAGCGCGTCTGCCAGCAGGGCCGCGGCCGCCCTCGCCTCGTCGGCGGCGCCCGGAACGGCCCAGCCGAGCTTGATGGCGACCTTGACGCGTCGTTCCGGTCCTGCCGCGCCCACCATCAGGACGTCCCGCAGGTGGGCGTGCGCGGACAACAGGTCGCCGCGGCGCGCGGCGATGTCGGCGGCCGTCTCCGCTGCGCGAACCCACGCCGGCAGGTCGCCGGCGTGGCGACAGTGCTGAGCTACCCGTCCGGCCATCCGCGGATCCCCGGTCGCGGCGAGCGCCTCGGCGGCGGTCGCGTGCAGCGCCCGGCGGCGTGGGCCGGGCAGCGCCTGGTAGACGGCGTGGCGGGCCAGGCCATGGCGCGGCGCCACGCCGGCCTGGCCGCCGCCCGGCTCCCGCAGCAGCCCGGCGCGCAGCGCCTCGGCCGACCCGGCAGCCGCCTGTTGGTCGTCGAGGCCGGTGACCGCCGCAAGGATTTCGGCCCCGACAGGCTCGCCGGGGGCCGCCGCGGTGTCGAGGACTGTCGGGTCGAGGACCGCCACGGTGTCGAGCACCGCCACGGTGTCGAGCACCGCCCGCGCGACCCCGGCGAGCCTGTCCGCGCGTTCGATCACGCTCGCGCCGACCGCCGGCGGGATCGCGGTCGCCAGTGCGGACTCGCCGCCTGCCGGGAGCGTCCATGCGGTGTCGGTGCGGCGCAGGAGGCCATGGGCGTGCAGCAGCCGGACGTCCTCCCGCACCATGAGCGGCACACCGCCGCTGCGTTCGCAGAGCAGCTCGGCGACCGCCTCGGGGAGGGTCGGCGCGACGCCGTCCGACGCCGCGTCGCCCAGGGTCTCCGCCGCCATCAGGGCGACGCCGCGCGGCGACAGCGGTCCGAGCCG
>WHSM01000518.1 GCA_009380105.1 Micromonosporaceae bacterium | reverse complement strand
TGCGCATCACCCAGGCGCGGTCGCGCTCACGTGGCTCGGGCTGACTCGGGCTGGGCGCAGGCACAGCACACCTCCGGCTGGCGGGTATAGCCCGAAGTTTACTGAGTAGTAGCTTGGGCGCGCGGTGAGACAACTCACCGCCGGCGTTGGTCACCCGCCGCACCTCCCGCGGTCGCGCCGCTTTCCGCGGCGATCAAGGCGTGGTTGCCGATCGCCCCGGCGTGTCGCGTCAACGATCCCTTGATCACGCCAAGAGGGCGCTCAGGCCGCGATGGGGGTCGGGCCCAACGGCTCGGGGTCGTGGTTTTCCGTTGGGAGGATGCGCTCCAGGCCCGTGGCGCGCAGGAACCGCCGCAGCCGCGGCGGCGTGCCGCGCAGCACCAGCCGCCGCTGCGCCCGCGCGGCCCGTCGCTGGGCTCCCACCAGCACGCCCAGGCCCACGCCGTCCACCATTTCCACGCGCGTCACGTCGAGCACCAAGGGCCCGTGCCCGCCGTCGACCGCCGCGTGCAACTGGTCCCGCACCTCGCTCGCCGCGCTCCCACCGAGCCGGCCTGTCAAACGAATGCGCTGAACCCGTTGTGTGCCGTGCCTCGCCGGCACGGTCTCAGCGCATTCGGCCACCAGTTCGCCATCACCGCAACCGATGATCGGCGCTGCTGCGACACCGCTCCCGCCACGACCGCTCCCCCGGATATCGGCCCGTTCACTCTCACAGACGTTAGAACCCCCTGATCGGTTGCACATCAGGGCCATAGACCTGAAATTTGTCAGGGTTCGGGCCCTGATGCCTCGTCCGCGCGGCCGATCTTCGGCTCCGCCTTCGGGAGTACCCGGACCCTGCCCTCGGTGGATCTTCCGTAACGCCCTGGAGCGCGGCCCGTGATCGCCGGGCAGACTGTGGCTAGGCTGCGTGCATGGCTGTGCACCTGACCCGCATCTACACCAAGACCGGCGACGCCGGCTCCACTGCGCTGGGCGACGGCGCGCGCGTGCCGAAATCCGACCCGCGGATCGGCGCGTACGCCGACGTGGACGAGACCAACGCGACGATCGGGGTGGCGCTGGCGTCAGGCGGTCTCGCCGACGACGTGCTGGCGGTCCTCACCCAGATCCAGAACGACCTCTTCGACGTGGGCGCGGACCTGTCCACCCCGGTCGCGGAGAATCCCACGTACCCGCCACTGCGGATCACCGAGGAGTACGTCACCCGGCTGGAAGGCTGGTGCGACGACTTCAACGCCCGGCTGGGCAAGCTGGACTCGTTCATCCTGCCCGGAGGAACCCCGGGCGCCGCGCTGCTGCACCAGGCGCGCACCGTCGCCCGCCGGGCCGAGCGCTCGGCGTGGATTCTGATGGAGCGCTCCCCCGACGCCACAGCGCCGCTGCCGGCCAAGTACCTCAACCGGCTGTCGGACCTGCTGTTCATCCTGTCCCGGGTCGCGAATCCCGACGGCGACGTGCTCTGGAAGCCCGGCGGCGAGCGCGCCGCGACCTAGCGCGGCCGGGCTCCGCGGCACGACGACCGGGCTCAGCGGGGCGTGAGACGCCGCGAGGCCGCCCCGGGCGGGGCGGCCTCGAGCCACGACAGGAAACCGGTGAGCGCGCTCTCGCGCATCGCGATGTCGAGCTGACCGGCTTTGGTGCCGCACCGCAGGATCACGCAGTCCTCGGGTAACGCCAGCAACTCCATGTCTTCGGGATGGCGTCGCGACCGTACCCACACCTCTGGCCGATCGAGGACGTGTCTGGGGCGTGGCCACAGGCTGAAGATGCGATACCACCGCAGCTCGTGGCCGACGAAGCGGCCGAGGCCCGGCGCCCATCCCCGCCCGCGATAGCGGGCGGACAGGCGGACGCTCATCACGATGGCTCCGCCGCCCCAGACGATCATGGCTCGCCGGAGCAGCATCAGAGCCAGGATGAGAAACAGGCAGAGTACGCCGATCCCCAGGAATCCCAGAGCTCGCATCGGCGTATCTCCACCCGTCGCTAGCTGGCCGCTGCCGGCTCGAACGACTCGGCGAGCACTGTGACGCCGTATTTGTCCACCGAGAGGAATCCGCCGTTGACCGTGTAGGACAGATCCTCGCCATCGGACCGTTTGACCCGTACGACGCCGGGGTCGGCGAGCTGTCCGAGCAGCGGCGCGTGACCGGGCAGCACACCGAGCTCACCCTCAGTAGTGCGGGCGAACAACGCCTCGGCTTCGCCTGACCAGACCATCGCCTCTACCGCGACGATCTCCACATGCAGCTCTTTCGCCACCTGGACTCCTATGAGCGGACGGCTGGAACGCCGCCGAGTTTAAACGGTGTAACGACCGGCATCACTGGGCGGGTCCACTCTTTGTGACAAACGTGAGCTTGACCTCACTGCGACTCGGGGCCGTCACTCACGCCGCCGATCGTCGCCGAGCGCTACACGTGGGCGTTTCCGCCCTCCGCGAGCATCGCCGCGGCGGCTGCGACAGCGAACCGGCCGCCAGCATGACGCTGGCGGCCGGCTTTCGTCGCTGTGAAGATCGGCAGAGCTCTTGGGTCAGCTCTTCATCATCTCATGCGCGTTGCGCTCGAGGTCCTCCAGGCCACCGCACATGAAGAAGGCCTGCTCGGGGAAGTGGTCGTACTCGCCCTCGCTGAGCTTCTTGAACGCCTCGACCGTCTCCTTGACCGGCACGAACGAGCCGTCCATGCCCGTGAACGCCTTCGCGG
>WHSM01000570.1 GCA_009380105.1 Micromonosporaceae bacterium | reverse complement strand
TCCTGACCGGCCGGGACGAGAGCCGGCGCGTGATCGAAGGGCTGCAGCGCGGCGCCCGGCGCGAGGTGCTCGGGGTGGATCGCCCGCCCTACGTCGAGCACGTCGGCCCGAACCCGATCGAACGGGAGCAACTCGGCAACGCGCACGGCTCCCGCGGCCCCGATGAAGATGATGATCGTCGACCGCGCCATCGCGGTGGTGCCGCTCCAGGTCAACGAGCGGACCGTGGAGAGCTCCCTGGTGGTGCGCGAGTCCGGCCTGCTCACCTCGCTGATCAGGGTCTTCACCGACCTGTGGCACAGCGCGGTGTCGTTCGGCTCCGGCTCGGCGCCGGCAGACGGCGCGCCGACCAGCGCGGAACGGCGGGTCCTGGCCCTGCTCGCCTCCGGCGCCACGGACGAGGGGATCGGCCGCCTGATGGGCTTCAGCCCGCGCACCGCCCATCGGCGGGTGCGGGACCTGGCGGCGAAGCTCGGCGTCGAGACCCGGTTCCAGGCCGGCGTGCAAGCGGTGCGTCAGGGCTGGCTGTAGATCATGGGCATCGGGGGCCCATGATCTGCGACGCCAAATCTCGGTGGAAGGAATTGTTGATCATGTGGTACCGGATCTGGCAGTATTCGCCCACATAGGGATAACCGACCTGGGTGAGGACACCATGGCGAAACCCGGCCCAGCGGCCGACGCGCAGACCCACTCCGCGATCGACAGGTATTTCGAACTCAGCGCACGCGGGTCGACGTATGGCCGCGAGATCAGAGGCGGGCTCGCCACGTTCTTCACGATGGCGTACATCGTCGTGCTCAACCCGCTCATCCTCGGGCAGGGCGCCGACGGCGAGGGCGGAAGGCTGGACCAGGCGCAACTCGCCGCCGCCACCGCCCTGATCGCCGGCGTGATGTCGATCCTGATGGGCGTGGTCGCCCGGTTCCCCTTGGCGCTGGCCGCCGGGCTCGGCGTGAACGCCATGGTCGCCTTCGAGCTCGCGCCGCTGATGACCTGGGCCGACGCGATGGGCCTGGTGGTGATCGAGGGTCTCGTCATCACCGTCCTCGTGCTCACCGGCCTGCGCACGGCTGTGTTCACGGCCGTGCCGACCCAGTTGAAGACCGCGATCGGCGTCGGCATCGGCCTCTTCCTGGCGCTGATCGGCTTCGTCGACGCCGGGTTTGTGCGCGCCACCGGAGTGGCGGTGCCGCCGGTCGGGCTCGGCATCGACAACAAGCTGATCGGCTGGCCCAGCCTGGTGTTCGTGGTCGGGCTGCTGGTGATGCTCGTGCTGGTGGTGCGCCGGGTCAAAGGCGCGATCCTGATCGGCATCATCGGCACCACGGTCCTGGCCATCGTCGTGGAGTCGTTGGTGAAGGCCGGCCCGTCGATGGGCGGCGAGCGCCCCACCGGTTGGAGCCTGAACGTGCCGGCGGTACCGGAGCAGGTCGTCGGCCTGCCGGACTTCGGGCTGCTCGGCGAGTTCAGCCTGTTCGGGTCGTGGGAGCGCGCCGGCTGGGTGGTGGCGCTGCTGTTCGTCTTCACCCTGCTGCTGACCGACTTCTTCGACACGATGGGCACGATGGTGGCGGTCGGCCAGGAGGGCGGGCTGATCGACAAGAAGGGCAATCCGCCTCGTACCAAGGAAATCCTGCTGGTGGACTCGATCGGCGCAGTCGCGGGTGGGGCAGGAAGCGTCTCGAGCAACACCGCCTACATCGAATCGGCAGCCGGCGTCGCCGAGGGCGCCCGCACCGGCATCGCGAGCGTGGTGACCGGCGTGCTGTTCCTGGTCGCGACGTTCCTGTCGCCGCTGGTGACGATCGTGCCGTTCGAGGCGGCGACCACGGCTCTGGTGGTCGTCGGGTTCCTGATGATGCTGGGGGTACGCACGATCGACTGGACGAACTACGAGATCGCGATCCCGGCCTTCCTCACGATCGTGGTCATGCCGTTCACGTACTCGATCTCGAACGGGATCGGGGCCGGCGTCGTCACGTACGTGCTGCTCAAGGTGGCGCGCGGCAAGTTCCGCGAGGTCCATCCGCTCCTGTACGGCGTCGCGGCGCTGTTCGTCCTGTACTTCCTCCGCGGCCCGCTCGAAGGGCTCGCCGGGTCATAGCGTCGGGTGGGTGGCGAGAC
>WHSM01000589.1 GCA_009380105.1 Micromonosporaceae bacterium | reverse complement strand
GGAGCGGGGGGCGCTCTGCCGGCCCAAGGCACAGATCCGCGGGGCTGCAAGGGGGGTGGGCCGATGTTTCTCGGCACCCATACCCCGCGCCTGGACGACAAGGGCCGGCTGATCCTTCCGGCGAAATTCCGGGATGAGCTTGCGGGAGGGCTTGTGGTCACGAAGGGGCAGGAGCGCTGCCTCTACGTGTTCCCGATGGCCGAGTTCCGGCGGATCGCCGACCAGCTGCAGGCCGCGCCGGTGACGCACAAGGCGGCACGCGCCTACAGCCGGGTCTTCTTCGCCAGCGCGTTCGACCAGCTACCGGACCGGCAGGGGCGGATCACGATCCCGCCACCGCTGCGCCAGTACGCCGGCCTCGACCGCGAGCTGGTCGTCATCGGCGCCAGCAACCGAGTGGAGATCTGGGACCAGCAGGCGTGGGAGTCCTACCTCTCCGAGAGCGAGGAGTCCTTCGCCGACATCGAGGAAGGGGTGTTGCCAGGGTTCTAGACCTGCTCGCTGCAACGTGCCACGAGATCTCCAGCCGCTCGGCGGCTCCTGACGCCCCTTCCCCGGCGCCAGGCGAGCGAGCGGATGGGGATCTGGGGGCACGGGGCGTCGCACGGCACGCGCTGGTCGACCGCGACCGACCAGCGCCGTCGCCCAGCACCGCAGTCAACGGGCAAGCCATACGACGCAGAGGGGGGTCGATATGGACAGCGAACGCGCAGCGCGCGACATCCACGTGCCGGTGCTGCTGGAGCGTGTGCTGGAGCTTCTCGGCCCCGCCCTCGCCGATCGCGACGCGGTCTGCGTCGACGCCACGCTCGGCCTGGGAGGGCACGCCGAGGCGCTGCTGGCCACGTACCCCCGGCTGACGCTGGTCGGGCTGGACCGCGACCCGGAGGCGCTGCGCCTGGCGGAGCGGCGCCTGGCCCCGCACGCCGGCCGGCTGCGTCTGGCGCACACCATCTACAGCGGGCTCGCCGATGTGCTGGACGACCTCGGCCACGACCGCGTCCACGGGGCGCTGTTCGACCTCGGCGTGTCGTCGCTGCAGCTCGACGAGGCGTCCCGCGGGTTCGCGTACGCGCAGGACGCGCCGCTGGACATGCGGATGGACCCGACCGCGGGCATCACCGCCGAGGATGTCGTCAACAGCTATCCGGTCGCCACGCTGCGGCGCATCTTTTCTGAGTACGGAGAAGAGCGCTTCGCGGGCCGGATCGCCGCCGCGATCGAGCGGGAGCGGCGCCGGGAGCGGATCGCGTCCACCGCCCGGCTCGCCGAGCTGGTGCGTGACGCGATCCCCGCGCCCGCGCGACGCAAGGGCGGCCACCCGGCCAAACGCGTGTTCCAGGCGCTGCGGATCGAGGTCAACGCCGAGCTCGACGCGGTGCGTCAGGCGATCCCGGCCGCTGTCGACGCGCTCGCCGTGGGCGGCCGGATCGTGGTGCTGGCGTACCACTCGCTGGAGGACCGGATCGTGAAGCGGGAGCTGGCCGCGCGCGCCAGGTCCAGCGCGCCGGTCGGGCTCCCGGTGGAGCCCGAGGGCACCGCGCCTGTGCTGCGGCTGCTCACCCGTGGCGCGGAGACGCCGGACGAGGCGGAGTTGGCCGCGAACCCGCGCGCCGCCTCCGTGCGGCTGCGCGCGGCCGAGCGAGTGCGGGAGGCAGCCTGATGGGGGAGGCCGCACGCAAATACGACCTGTTCGACTCCGACCCGGTCGATCCCGCCGCGTACACGTCACCGCCGGTTCCGCGCCGGCCCCGTCCGGTTCGCCGCCGCGTCCGGCCGGCGCGAGGCGAGCCGGCTCGCGCCGACCCGATCCCGACCCAGCCGGCGCCCGCCGAGCCGGGCCGGCCGCGCCGGCGCCGCCCTGACTCGGACCGGCCGCGGCGCGGCGACGAGGACCGGCGACGCCGCGCGGACCAGCCCCGGCGCGGCGAGGCGCGGGCTTCGCAGCCGGGTGTG
>WHSM01000065.1 GCA_009380105.1 Micromonosporaceae bacterium | reverse complement strand
CCCACACCCGGCCTCCCGCCTCGCCGGGCGTGGCATGAAAACCCTTGTCATCGATCGATATCTGCACAGACATTGATCTCCGGAAGGCGAGGCTGGAAGGCTGGCCGAGGGTTCCGGCGGTGACGCCTGTCTCTGGGTGTCGTGGCATCGGAGCCCTGGCAGGGAGGAACGACATGAATCGTATGAAACGCCGCCATCGACAGATTCTGGTCGGCGTGGCGGTGGGCGCGCTCGCCGCGTCCACCGGCCTCGTGGTCACCCACCTGACCGGCGCCGAGCCCGCCTCGACCGCCCCCCAGGGCGACGGTGAGATGCCGACGGCTCTCGGCCGGCACCTGGAGACGCTTCACAAGGCCGCGCCCGGCAACGACGGCATGTCGCCGGACGGGCCCGGCTCCGCCGCGGACGCGGCGTTCGCGGCCCGCGCGTACCCCGGCAAGACGATCTCGGTCGCCGAGATGGACGCCGCCAAGCGCGCCCACGGCCGCGCGTCGAACCGGGCGTTCGCCGGCGGCGGACACCAGAAGGGCGCCTGGTCGAAGGTCGGGCCCAGCCGGGCGTTGTACCCGAAGACCGACTTCCGCAACTCGTTCAACTACGTGCCGAACGAGTACGTGGCCGGCGGTCGCACCACCTCGATCGCGATCAGCGACAAGTGCATGGCCGGCAACTGCCACGCCTGGATCACCCCGGCCGGCGGCGGCGTCTGGCGCACCTCGGACATCCTCGCCCGGGTGCCGCAGTGGACGTACCTGGGCGGCCCGCTCGGCATCAACGCCGCGGGCAACGTGACCATCGACCGCAACGACCCCAGCGGCCGGACGATCTACGTCGGCACCGGCGAGGCGAACACCTGCGGCTCCGGCTGCGTGGCCGGCGTCGGCCTGTACAAGTCGACGAACGGCGGCGACTCTTGGACCGGCCCGCTGGGCAAGGCGGAGTTGGGCGGCAAGGGGATCGGCGAGATCGTAGTCAAGCCCGGCGATCCGAGCACCCTCTACGTCGGCACCACCACCGCGCTGCGCGGCATGTCCAGCGTGTGCTGCGACGGCGTCACCCGACCCGTCCCGGACGCCGCGAAGTGGGGCCTGTACAAGTCCAGCGACGGCGGGAAGAACTGGTCCTTCGTGCACAACGGCTCCGGGGACGCCAGTGAGTGCACCGGCAGCGCCGAAGAGTTCGCCAACGGCGCCGTCTGCTCGCCGCGCGGCGTGCGCCACGTCGAGCTGGACCCGGCCGATCCGGAGACCGTGTACGCGTCCTCGTACGCCCGGGGCGTCTGGCGCTCCTCGAACGGCGGCGCGACCTGGAGCCAGATCAAGGAGTCGCTGAACTCGGCGCTGATCACCACGCGCGCGGCGATCGACGTGGCTGAGCTCCCGAACGGCAAGACCCGGATGTACGTGTACGAAGGCAACAGCGGCAGCCCGTACTCGCGACTGTTCCGCAGCGACGACGTCGCCGCCGGAGCCCCGGCGTTCACCGACCTGACCAGCGCCAACGTCGCCGACGCCGGGTACGCCTGGTACAACCAGTGCGGCGGCCAGTGTTGGTACGACGTCTTCGTGCACACCCCGGAAGGGCACCCCGACATCGTGTACGCGGGCGGGGCGTACGTGTACGGCGAGACGATCGCCAACAAGCGGGCCGTGGTGATGTCCACCGACGCCGGAGCCACCGGCACGGACGTGACCTTCGACGGCACCGACCCGCTGCACCCGAACGGGCTGCACCCGGACCAGCACGCCATCGTCACCAACCCGCACAACCCGTACCAGTTCTTCGAGGCCAATGACGGCGGCGTGATGCGCTCCAGCGGCACGTTCGTCAACCGCTCAGCGTGGTGCGACGACCCGCGTCGCAACCTGAACACGCCCGAGAAGCTGGCGCGCTGCAAGCAGATGCTCTCCCGCATCCCGTCCCGGTTGGACGGGGTGAACACCGGCCTGTCGACGCTGCAGTTCATGAGTCTGTCGGTCAGCCCGCACGACTCGGGCCTGCTGCAGGGCGGCACCCAGGACAACGGCACCTGGGAGAACCGGGACACCCGCACCTGGCACAACACGATGATCGGTGACGGGGGTTGGTCCGGCTTCGACGTCGAGGACGAGGACTTCCGCTTCCACAACTTCTTCAACGCCAGCCCCGAGGTGAGCTTCGAGGCCGGCGACATCTCAAGCTGGATCTGGACGGCGGACCCGATCTACGGGCAGCCGGGCACCCAGTTCTACTCGCCGGTGATCAGCGACCCGAAGGTCAGCGGCACCATGTTCGCGGGCACCGGGCGCACCGCGTACCGGACCAAGACCTTCGGTCTCGGGGACCGCACCCTGGCGGAGGCCGACCGGATCTGCAACACCTGGACCGGCACCTTCGAGGCGCAGTGCGGTGACTGGGCCGAGCTGGGCTCGGACCGGCTGACCGCCGCCTCCTGGGGCGACCGGGACGGCGGGGCCGTCGCGGCGGTCGAGCGGACCACGGCGGACACCTCCACCGCGTGGGCGGCCACCACCCGGGGCCGGCTGTTCGTCTCCCGCAACGTCGACGCCGAGCCGGCCAGCTCGGTGTCCTGGACCCGGATCGACACCGCTGACACGCCGAACCGGTTCGTCAGCAGCATCTACGTCGACCCGGAGGACGGCAACCGCGCCTGGGTGTCGTACAGCGGCTTCAACGCCAACACCCCGGACACCACCGGGCACGTCTTCGAGGTGGTGTTCGATCCCGCGAGCGGGGAGGCGACCTGGACGAACCGTTCGCACGACATGGGTGACCAGCCCGTCACCGACCTGGTCCGCGACGACGTGACCGGCGACCTGTACGCTGCCAGCGACTTCGGCGTGCTGCGGCTCGCGTCCGGCTCGACGACGTGGACCGAGGCCGCCGAGGGCATGCCGAACGTGGAGGTCACCGGCCTGACGATCGTGCCCGGCGACCGGGTGCTGTACGCCGCGTCGCACGGCCTGAGCGCGTGGCGGTTGAAGTTCAAGGATTGATGTTCACACGACGCACTGAGGAGAGGGGCCGCCCGCGCGGCCCCTCTCCGTGTCCAGACGAATCTCGGCGCCAGGGCACGAACCGGACGCTCGAGACGTACCCGACACGGGCCGCCCGCCGGTGGCGCACGGCCGGCGCGCTCGCCGTCGTCGCGATGTTCACGCCGCCGCTGTTGCTCCTGGTCGCCGGCTCGTTCCGGGAGCCTGGGCTGGCGCCGCCGGTCGGCGTGGACCTGGTCCCGGATCCGGCGTCCACCGAGGGCTACCGGCAGGCGATCGACCTCGGCGGTCTGCTTCGCGCGACGGTCAACTCGCTGCTGGTGGCCGGAATCGCGACCCCGCTGAGCGTGCTGGTCGCCTCCGTCGCGGGCTTCGCGCTGACCCAGGCCTCGCGCAAGGTCGCCACCGTCGTGATCGCGGCCTCGCTGGTCGCGTTGATGGCGCCGGCGACAGCGCTGCTCGCGCCGCGGTTCGCGATGTTCCGGGCGCTCGGCCTGACCGACACCCTGGTCCCGCTGATCGCGCCGGCCCTGCTCGCGACCTCGCCGCTGTATCCGCTGATCTACTACGTGGCGTTCCGGTCGCAGCCGCGCGACCTGCACGACGCGTGCCGCCTGGCAGACCTCTCGCCGCTGCAGGTGTGGTGGCGGGTCGCGATGCCGCTGGCGCGCCCGGTCACCGCCGGCCTGGCGGCCTTGACGTTTCTGCTGACCTGGTCGAACTTCCTCGACCCCTTGGTTTACCTGTACGACCGGGAGCTGTTCACGCTGCCGCTGGCGCTGCGCTCGCTGGCGGTGCTGGATCCGACGAACTTCCCGGTGTTCCTCGCGGGGGCGGTGCTCGCCACGGCGCCGGCGCTGCTGGTGTTCGGCATCGCGCAACGACGTTTCCTGCACCATTACGGGCCGCTACGAGGCGGTGGAAGGGAGAAAGGGCGATGATCCGCTGGGTCGGCAGGCTGGTCGCGGCCGCGCTGCTGGCCGCCTCGCTCGCCGGGTGCGGCGACGGGGGCGGCCGCGACGGCGCCGTGCGGCTGCTGGTGTTCGGTGCGCCGGAGGAGTTGGCGGCGTACCGGAAGCTGGTCGCCGCCTACCGTGAGACGGCGCCGGGGCAGAAGGTGCGTCTCATCGAGGCGAGCGACCGGGCCGATCTGATCGCGCGCCTGGCGACCTCGATCTCCGGCGGCGCCCCGCCGGACATCGTGCTGATCAACTACCGGTTCTACGGCCAGTTCGCCGCCAAGAACGCCCTGCAGCCGGTCGACGCGCGGCTCCGCGACTCCGAGCGGCTCGCCGCCGACGACTTCTATCCCCAGGCGATGGAGGCGTTCCAATGGGGCGGCAAGCAGCTGTGCATGCCGCAGAACGTCTCCAGCCTCGCCGTCTACTACAACCGCGACCTCTTCAAGCGGTACCAGGTGCCCGAGCCGAAGGCCGGCTGGACGTGGAACGACCTCATCAGCACCGCCTCCGCGCTGACCCGCGACGCCAACGGCGCCGTGATGAAAGGGACCGAGTCCGAAGGCGGCGCGGCGCCGGCAGAGGTGCACGGGCTCGGCGTCGAGCCGACCATGATCCGGATCGCGCCGTTCGTGTGGTCCAACGGCGGCGAGCTGGTCGACGACCCGAAGCGCCCGACCCGGTTCACGCTCGACACGCCCGCGGCGCGGCAGGCGCTGCGCGATTTCCTCGACCTGAGGCTGGCGTACGGTGTGACGCCGACCGACGAGGAGGTCGAGAGCGAGGATGACGAGTCCCGGTTCGCCAACGGGCGGCTCGCGATGGTGATGTCGTCGCGCCGGGCCACCACCACGTTCCGTCACATCAAGGACTTCGAGTGGGACGTGGCTCCGCTGCCGACGTACGGCGACGCGCCCGTCGGCATCCTGCACTCCGACGCGTACTGCATGACTCGCGGCGCCCGGAACCAGGACGGGGCCTGGCGGTTCGTCGAGTTCGCGGTCGGAGCGAAAGGCGCGAAGATCATGGCGGGCACCGGACGCACCGTGCCGTCGAACATGGACATCGCGACGTCGGAGGCGTTCCTGGATCCGAACCAGCCGCCCCGCAACGCCCAGGTGTTCCTGGACACGATCCCCACGATCCGCCGCGCGCCGATGATCTCCACCTGGCCCGAGATCGAGGACGTCACCGACGACATCCTGGAGAACGCCTTCTACCGCGGCGACCGACTCGACGACGTGCTGCGTGAGATCGACAGGCAGACCAGGCCGCTGTTCGCGCGAGGGGAAGGGCCGTGACGGCGGCGGCCGGGACTGGCGGCGTTGAGCTGGCCGGTGTCCACGCACGTTACGAGGACGTGGACGTCCTGCTCGGCGTCGACCTGTCCGTGGCGCCCGGCGAGCTGCTCGTGGTGCTCGGGCCCTCCGGCGCCGGCAAGTCGACCCTGCTGCGGGTGATCGCGGGGCTGGAGCCCGCGGTGCGCGGCCAGGTGCGGATCGCCGGCCGCGACGTCACCCGGCTGCGCCCCGGCCGGCGCGATGTGTCGATGGTGTTCCAGTCGTACGCGCTGTTCCCGCACCTCACGGTCGCGGACAACATCGCGTTCGGGCTGACGGTCCGGGACACCCCGAAGGGCGAGATCGGCGAACGGGTCCGGCGCGCCGCCGAAGCGGTCGGATGCGCGGCGCTGCTCGGCCGGCGGCCGGCGCAGCTGTCCGGCGGCGAGCGGCAACGCGTGGCATTGGCCCGCGCCCTGGTGCGCGAGCCGGACGTGTTCCTCCTCGACGAGCCGCTGTCCAACCTCGACGCCGAGCTGCGCGTCGAGACCCGCGCCGAGCTGCGGGCGCTGCACGACCGGGTCGGCGCCACGATGCTGCACGTCACCCACGACCAGACCGAGGCGCTGGTGCTGGGCGACCGGGTGGCGGTGCTGCGCGAGGGCCGGGTGGAGCAGCTCGGCACGCCGGAGGAGATCTGGCGCACCCCGGCCACCGTGTTCGTGGCGCGGTTCGTCGGCTCGCCGTCGATGAACCTGCTGCCGGCCGACGGGCCGCTGCCCGTGCCGGGCATCGCCGCGAAGCCCGACCTGCTGATCGGCGTGCGACCCGAGGCGGTCCGGTTGGGCGACCCGACCCAGGCCGGCCCCGGGCACGCGGACGCCGCGGCCACCGGTGTGGTGCAGCGGGTCGAGATGGTCGGCGAGGACGCGTACGTGTACCTGCGGCTGGACGGCCACGTGATCGCCGCCCGGGTGCCGTACGCCAGCCGCCCCGACGTCGGCGCCGAGACGCCGCTCGTCGTGCGGCCGGAAGACGTGCATCTCTTCGACGCGAAGACCGAACGTCGGGCAGCGACGCCATGAGAAGCCGGCCGTGAAGGGGCCCGCTGTGAAGGGGCTGCCGTGAAGGGGCCAGCTGTGAAGGGCCCACTGTGAAGGCGCCGGCTCTGAAAGGACGCGGGCAGGTCGGGCTGATGCTGACGCCGTACCTGATCGGCCTGGTCGCGTTGGTGTTGGTCCCGGCCGGCGTCACCGTGGCGATGGCGTTCGCCGAGTACGACCTGATCGGCGCTCCGCGCTGGACCGGCCTCGCCAATCTCGTGGAACTGGCGCGCGACGACGCGTTCCGGACAGCGCTGGTCAACTCGCTGGTCTTCGCCCTGGTCGCGGTGCCGCTGCGCCTGGCGATCGCGCTCGGCCTGGCGCTGCTGCTGCACCGGCGCGCGTTCGGCGTCGGGACGGCCCGCACGTCGGCCGCCATGCCCACGGCGGCGCCGGAGATCGCGTACGGCCTGCTCTGGCTCTGGCTCTTCAACCCGCTGCACGGACCGGTCAACCAACTGCTCCGTGTCGGTGGCGAGAACGGCCTGACCGTGCTGGGCCGCACCCCGCCGCAGTGGCTCACCGACCCGACCGACGCCCGCGCGGCGATCATCATCCTGAGCCTGTTCACCATCGGCGAGAGCTTCATCATCCTGCTGGCCGCGCGGGCGGCGCTGCCACCGGAGGCGTACGAGCTGGCGGCGATCGAGGACGCGACCGGTTGGGACGTCTTCCGCCGCGTGACGCTGCCGCTGATGGCGCCGGTGCTGGGTCTGTTGCTGCTGCGGGACACGATCGCGAGCCTGCAGTTCTCGTTCGTGCCGGCGTTGGTGGTGACCGACGGTGGGCCGCCGCCGTATGCGACCACGTACCTGTCGCTGTTCGTCTACCGCAACGCCTTCGAATATCTCCGGTACGGTTACGCCGCGGCCGCCACTCTCGTGATGCTCGCGATCACGGCACTCGCGGTGCTGGTCCAGTGGCGGCTGATCCGCCGCTATCGCCGCTGGTACGGCGTCTGAGCCACCCCGGCACAGTTCTACTCAGATCACAGGCGGCGTCAGGATCGGGCAGCGCGTTCCGGCAGCTCGCGAGAGGCGTCGGTCAAGGGTGACGACTGGCGCATCGAGGGACTCCGCCAAGGCGACATACGCCGCGTCGTACGCCGTCATGTCCTGTCGTAGTTGCCATACCCGGTCGCTGAACAGGGAGTACGGCCACAGCTGCATCGGGAGAGTCACCAGATCCTGATGGGCGAGCATCGCGGCGGTGCCGTCCAGGACGCCCGACATCTCGTGGCGCCGCAGCACGTTCGCCGCCTCGAACAGCGCGAGCTGCGGCGCGGCGAGTTCGCGCGCGTCGATCGTGGCCGCCACCCAGTCGCCGGTTGCGCCGCGGTCGACGAGCAGGGCCACGAGCGCTGACGAGTCCAGGACAACCGTGCGACTTGCCGCCGCCGTCACCGGCGCTCAGCGTCTCGCTCGGCGACGATGGCCTCTGCCGACAGGGTCCGGCCCGTCGCGCGCGCCCTGGCGCGTGCCCGCGCGATGGCGTCTTCAGGCGTTGGGCGGACGGCAAGCTCGGCGAGCTGTGCCGCGAGGTACTCCTGGAGCGAGCGCCCGGAGCGAGCGGCTCGGGCCGCGAGCTCGTCGCGGACCTCTTCCGGCACATTACGTATGGTGATCGCGACGGTCATGCAGCCATTCTAGCTGCACTGCAGCGCAAGTGACGGCACCTATGGCGTCTGATTACGAGTGGTCGAATTCGCCGGCCTTGATGCCGGCGAGGAAGCTGGCCCACGAGGCGCCGTTGACCGACAGGACCGGGCCGTCGGCCCGCTTGCTGTCCCGGATCCCCACCGCGGTTGCCGTCGTGGCCACCTCGACGCAGTTGCTGGAGTCGCCACTGCGACTGCTCTTGCGCCAGCGGGGGAGCGCGACCTCGATGCAGTTGCCGGACTCGCCGCTGCGGCTGCTCCTGCGCCAGATCACGTCCGCGAGGTCGTCGCTCGTCACTCTAGATCCTCCTCGGAGTGCTGCCAGGCGTTGGTCAGGCTGTTACGGGTGGTGTCGGGATCCAACGCCGTCTCCCATAGGTGCTTGAAGATGAGCTTATACCGGGAGACGTCCTCCTCGTCTCCTAGGACAAGGTCGCTGGTGCCAGTCTCCAGGAGCGCCAGCTCCGGGTCGCTCGGGTCGGCGAAGCGGTACAGGGAGAATGAGCAGAGCGGCAGGTAGTGGCCCTCTGTGTGGCCGTCGTACGGGAACAGCCGCACCTCCACGTTGGGCAACTCAGTGAGCTTGAGCAGGTGGGCGAGCTGGTCCTGTAGCACTCCTGGTGGGCCACAGCGGCGGACGATCACCGTCTCGTCGATCAGCGCCCGGTAGCTGAGCGGCGCGTCCCGGGTCAGCACCTCCTGCCGGGTCTGCCGGGCCTCCACCGCCGCGTCGACGTTGATCGGTGGCAGGTCCACGGCCGGGCGCGACTCGAACCGGGTGCGGGCGTAGTCGGCGGTCTGGAGCAGCCCAGGCACCACCGTGAGCTGGAACTCTTGGATCTCGATCGCGGAGTTCTCCATCTCGGCATTGGCGAGTTGACGCGGGTCCACGTCCTTGTCGTACTTGCGCCACCAGCCACTCGTGTCAGCAGCGTCCCGGGCGATCAGGATGAGCTGTTCCCGCTTCGCTCCGGTGACGCCCAGCTCGTCGAGCAGATTCATCACGTCCGCCAGGTCTGGGCGTACCCGTGCGTTCTCCAGCCGGCTCAGCTTCGCCACCGACCAGCCGAGCCGGGCAGCGAGCTGTTCGTTAGTGAGCTTGTGCTGTTCCCTGAGCAGGCGCACCTCGCCTCCGAGGCGCCGGCGACGCACCATCGGACTGGCCCCCACGGTCACGACAACCTCCAGTATTAGGAACACAGCTACTGCGTAACTTACACAAGCAGACTGCTACGCGCGAGACCCTACTGTCCACTTGGGATGCCGGGACTACCTGACAGGCTGTGGGGAAGCTGGGCGAGCGCCCTCGACGCGCCTCGGTGCGGAGCAAGTCAGCTTCGCTTCATGCGCCCATTTAAAGCCGTTATCTGACTTCTCCATGCTATTCCTGCGCTTTCGTGAAGACGCGCCGAGACGCTCCGGCAGCACCCGTACTCGCAGAGGGTCGTGTTCGTGTCCCAAAAAGGGCGATGAATACCGTCAAAACAGCCAATCATGATCACCTTGAGTGAGACCTTGGTGAAAGTCATTGACAACGTTGCAGTGTCCCTTGGTAACTTTCCGACCACACTTTTCGCGTCCATCGGGGATCGGGATCTGGGGAGGTTCGGTGGGCAGTTCGCGTTTGCGTCCGCGTCTTGCTGTCAGCATTGCTCTGTCGACGGCGGCGGTGATGGCTTCGGGCTTTCTCATTGCGTTTGCTTCACCCGCCGCGGCGTCGCCGGATGGCTCCGGCGGCAAGGTGTCGAAGTCGCGTTCGGTGCCGGTGAGCCCGGTGAAGGCCAAGAGCCCCGGAAAATCACAGTCGGACACCGAGACGTGGTCACCGTCGAAAGCCTCGTGGCCGGATGCTGGTGCGGCGTCGGTGGACCTTCCGTCGGGTGCTTTCACGGGTGCTGTGGGGAGGCGGGTGCGTGCCGGCGACACGGTGGTGTGGCTTGGGCGTGGCGCTGTGGATGCGGAGGCGCGGAAGGCTGGTGTGACGCAGCCGTCGCGGGCGCGGGTGGAGGTTTTGGACCGGGCGGCGGCGAAGGCTGTCGGGGTGAGCGGCGTGCTGCTGCGGGTGGGTCGAGCGGACGGCGCTTCCGGCCTGGGCCGGGTCGCGGTCGACGTGGACGTGTCCGGGTTCGCGGCGGCGTTCGGCGGTGACTGGGAGTCGCGACTCAAACTGATGGCGTTCCCGGGGTGTGTGTTGACCAGGCCTGAGGCGGTGGGGTGCGCCACGCCGAGCCCGCTGGACTCGTCTCGCGTGAACGTGAAGACGCATCGCGTGTCGGGGCATGTGGATGCGGGGTCGTTGGTGGCGGCAAGGGACTTTCAGGACCGGAGGGTGTCCGGTGCCGATGCCACCAGCGGTGACGGCGGCGTGGTGGTGGCCGTGGTGGCGGCGTCTTCGGCGTCGGACACGGGCGATTTCGGCAAGACGAAGTTCTCCTCGTCGTACCAGTGGCAGGCTGGCAAGTCCGGTGGTGACTTCTCGTGGTCGTACGGGATGGACGCGCCGGCCACGCCCGGCGGCCTGGACCCGGAGGTGTCGCTGTCGTATTCGTCGGGCGCGGTGGACGGGCAGACCGCGACGAAGAACGTGCAGCCCGGTTGGCTGGGCGAAGGGTGGAGCTACTCGCCCGGGCATATCGAGCGCTCGTACCGCCCGTGCGCGGATGATCAGTCGCCGACGCCGTACTACACGAACGCCACCGGGGATTTGTGTTGGCGGCGGACGAACGCGCGGTTGGTGTGGGGCGGCAAGTCCACCGAGTTGGTGTACGGGGATGACGGGAAATGGCGGGCCGCGGACGACGACGCGGCGAAGGTCGAGAAGATCACCGGCGCTGACCATGGGGTGAGCAACGGGGACAACGATGGCGAGTACTGGCGTGTCACCACGACCGATGGGACCCGGTTCTACTTCGGCCGGCACGAGTTGTTCAACCACCAGGCTGGCGACCCGGTGACCGATTCGGCGTGGACCGTGCCGGTGTTCGCCAACAATTCCGGGGATCCGTGTTTCTCCACCGGTGGGTTCTCCGGGTCGTGGTGCAAGCAGGCGTGGCGGTGGAATCTCGACTATGTCGTGGACCGGCACGGCAACTCGATGACGTACTTCTACGGCAAGGAGCAGTCTCGGACCGGACGGAACGGCGACGCGTCCAAGGTCACGACGTACGACCGGGGCGGTTGGTTGAAGCGGATCGAGTACGGCACCCGGTCGGGCACAGAGGCCAGCACGACAGCGCCGGCGCGGGTGTTGTTCGACATCGCTGAGCGGTGCTTTACGAGCTGCTGGTCGGGCACGCCGTGGACGTCGTCGCCGAACAAGGCGAACTGGCCCGACACGCCATGGGATCTGAAGTGCTCGACGTCGGCGACATCGTGTCCGAACAACCTGACGCCGTCGTTCTGGACGGCGCGGCGGTTGGCGTCGGTGACCGCCCAGATCTGGACCGGGTCCGGGACCACGTACCAGGACGTGAACAAGTGGGACCTGACCCACAAGTTTCCCGGCACTGGCAACAGCACCTCGCCTGTGCTGTGGCTGGACCTGATCGAGCACACCGGCAAGGCGACCGGCGGATCGCAGGCATTGCCCGCGGTGTCGTTCGGCGGGGTGCGGATGCAGAACCGCGCCGACTACGACCCGAACTCGGGCATGGCGGACCCGCAGAAGTACCGGATCGCCAGCGTCGACACCGAGACCGGCGGGCGGATCGAGGTCACGTACTCCGCGCAGGGCTCGTTGTGCCAGTTCGGGGTGTCCTTCCCGGAGCCGAGTGAGAACAATCGGCGCTGTTTCCCGCAGTACTACAAGCCGGACGGGGCTCCGTCGGGGTGGTCGTGGTGGCACAAGTACCTCGTCACCAAAGTGATCGAGAAGGACCTGGTGGGCGGGTCACCGGATGTGACGCACTCCTACAGCTACTCCATGGCGGACGCGTCCGCGGTGGTGAAGTGGGCGCACGACGACGGGCCTTCGACGTGGTCGACGCCGTTGGCGTTCCGGTCGTGGGCGGACTGGCGCGGCTATCCGACGGTCACCACCACGACTGGCATCGCCGGGGGCACGCAGACCCAGACCAAGCAGTTGTACTTCCGAGGCTTGAAGAACGACTACTACCAGGACTCAGAGTCCCGCGCGTCGACGCTGACCAACTCCGAGGGCGAGGTGTGGCAGGACTTCAAGTATCGCGCCGGGTTCCTGCACGAGACCACCGAGTACGCCGCGCCGGGCGGCCAAGCCCTTGAGCGCACCATCCACAGCCCGGTCGCGCACCTGACCGGCACCCGCACTCTCACCCGGGAGTGGGCGGTGCCCACGGTCCACTACTCCCACATCAACCGGGAAGCCAGGATCCGGACCCGCACCTGGCTGCCGGACTCGCAGACCTGGCAGGCCACCTCAGAGCTCACCACATTCGACCCGGACTACGGGGTGCCGGTCTCGGTCAGCGACTACGGCGACACCACCACCGCGGCCGACAACATCTGCACCCGCACCTGGTACGCCCGCAACCTCGACAAGCACCTGGTGGAGTTCGCGAACCGGGAGCAGACCGTCGCTGTCGAGTGCGAGGGGGTCGCCGTCTTCCCGGACGACGCGCTCGGGGAGACCCGGTGGTTCTACGACGGCACGACCGATTACACGACCGCGCCGGCCACCGGCAACGTCACCCGCACCGACGAGGCAACCTCCTTCAGCGGCTCCACCCCGCAGTTGATCAAAACCTCGACCGCGGGGTACGACGGTTTTGGGCGGACCACCTCGGAAGGCGACGCTCTGGATCGGGTCACCACGACCGCCTACACCGAGGGCGTCAACGGGCTTACCACTACGATCAAGGAGACCAACCCGAAGCTGCACGTCACCACCACGACCGTGGACCCGGCCCTGGGTGCGCCGACAAAGGTCGTTGACCCCAACGGCAAGACCACCGAGGCGACCTACGACAACCTCGCCAGGCTGCGCAAGGTCTGGCTACCAGGCCGGGACAAGGCCACAGACACACCGAACACCGAGTATCGCTACACCATCGCCGCAGGCGTCCCACCGTCCATCCAGACCTTGGCGCTGGGGCCGAACGGCAACCAGATCTCCTCGCACGAGATCTACGACGGCCTGCTTCGCGACCGGCAGACCCAGACCACCGCGCCGGACGGCAAGCGGGCGATCACCGACATCGCTTACGACGCCCGTGGCTTGGCGGTCAAGGAGTCGGTGTTCTACAACGCGGCATCCGCGCCGACCGGCATGCTGGTGTCGTTCGCCGACCCCGACGTGGCGACCCAGACCCGTCACACCTACGACGGGCTGGAGCGGCAGACGGTCAGCGCGCTGTGGTCGCACGATGTCAAGAAGTGGGAGACCCGCACCGTGCACGGCGGCGACCGGGTCGCCACGGTGCCGCCATCCGGTGGCACGGTGAGCCAGGAGGTGTTCGACGTCCGAGGCCAACGGATCGGAAAGCGGCTCTACGGCCCCGGCGGCCTCGCCGACACCTACGACGCCACCAGCTACGACTACGACCTCTCCGGCCAGTTGGTCAAGGTCACCGATCCCGCCGGCAACCAGTGGACGTACGGGTACGATCTGCTCGGCCGGCAGACCAGCGAGACCGACTCGGACGCTGGCGCCACATCCATGACGTACGACAACGCCGGCCAGTTGCTCACACAAGAGGACTCCCGCGACAAGATCTTGGCCTATGCCTACGACGAACTCGGCCGCAAGACCGGCCTCCACGACACCAGCACCAGCGGAACCCTGCTTGCGTCGTGGACATACGACACCCTCGCCAAGGGCGAGCTCACCTCTTCGACCCGTCACGCGAGCAACGGCGAGTACACCAAGAGTGTCACCGGGTACGACGACGGCTACCGGCAGCTCGGCGCGTCGGTGACGATCCCCGCCAGCGAAGGCGCTTTGGCCGGGACCTACACCACCTTGCACACCTACAAGGCGGACGGCTCCCCTGCGACCGTGACCTACCCGCAGGCAGGCGGCATGGCCGAGGAGACCGTCACCCACACCTACACCGACACCGGCCACCCAACATCCATGACCGGGTGGGACACGTACCTGTCGAACCCGACCTACGACTACGACGGCCTGCTCCTGCAAAGCCTGCACGGCGGCGACGACAAGCGGGTGCGGCAGACCAGCGCCTACGACGCGGCCACCCGCCGCCTCTCCAAGTCCCAGGTGCACACCGAGCAACCGGGCGCACCCGGCTCGTGGGACGAGCAACTCACCGAGACCTACGCCCACGATCCCGCCGGCAACATCACCTCGATCACAGAGACCACCGGATCCGTCGTGGCCAACCAGTGCTTTGCCTACGACCACCTGCGCCGCCTCACCGAAGCCTGGACCACCGAGGACTCGGCGTGCCAGGACACTCCGTCGCAGACGGTGATCGGCGGCGTCGACCCCTATTGGCAGTCCTACCGACACGACAAGATCGGCAACCGCGCCGAGGTTGTCAACCACGCCGCGACCGGGGACACCAGCCACGGCTACACCTACTCCGCCACCCAGCCGCACACCGTCACCGGGATCAACACCTCCGGCCCGGCCGGCATCGACAGCGTCACCTACGGCTACGACACCACCGGCAACACCACCAGCCGCCCCGACGGGGCCGGAGCCACCCAGACCCTCACCTGGAACATCGAAGGCAGGCTCTCCAAGGTCGTCAACGGAGACGTGGAGACCAGCTTCGTCCACGACGCCGACGGCGACCGGCTCATCCGCCGCGACGCCGCAGGTAATACCGCCCTATTCCTGGGCAGCACCGAGATCCGCGCCGACGCCGCTGGAGCGACCTCTGGCACTCGCTACTACGGCGGAGCCGCTGTCCGGGTGGAGGGTGCCTTGACCTGGCTCGGCGCCGACCATCACGCCACCGGCCAGATCGCGATCAAAGCCACTGACCTGTCCGTCACGCGGCGTCGGCTCGACCCGTACGGCAACCATCGGGGCGAACCATTGGCCTGGCCCGGGGAGAAGGGCTTCGTCAACGGCACCCAAGACCCAATGCCACGTAGACTAAGTTGATCATGCTGGCGGATGTGGTTCCGGTGTGTCCGGCGTGGCTGAGTGACCGTCGCGGCCCGGGTTGTTTTGATCACGGGTCATGACGGCAGATGTGCTTGATCGTCCGGTGGTGCGT
>WHSM01000207.1 GCA_009380105.1 Micromonosporaceae bacterium | reverse complement strand
GATGGAGCCCAGGTGCGCGTGATCGTGGACCGCGACACCATGCACCGCGTCGACCCCGGCTGGCGACCGGCCTTGCTGGCCGTCGACGGCACGGGCGCAGTGCTCGCGGCCGAGCCGGTCGGCAGCGTCGAGCAGCTTCGGAGCCTGATGGGAACGTTCGCCGGCGCCCGGCTTGAGATTGTCCGAAACGGAGGGTGAGACCATGTCGCTACTGACTGCCGAGATACCGAGCATCGACACAGCGCCCCAGAGCGCGACGCCGAGCGCGATGGCGAAAGAACTGCGACTGCGCTCGGCTAGCCGGCGCACAGTGCTGCGGTTCGCGATGGGCGCCGGCATGACGATCGGCGTGTCCGCCATCGGCCTGCTGCCCGGCGCCGGCAAGGCCCACGCGGGCTGGTACAGCACGTACGCGACGTGGACGGGGGGTTGCCGGGGCTACTACTCGTCCAGCACCATCTGCTATCCGTCCTCCTGGGACGTCAGCTCGTACAACTGCAACGGCAGGGGCTATCACCGCGACGACGGCTGGAGCATGACGTGCTCCAGCGGCCGGCACTACGTCAAGCTCACCGCCTGCGACGGCAAGAACGCCTGGCACTGGACCAGCACCCGGACCCGGTGCTCCGACGGGTACCGCGTCAGCTATTACTGTGGCGGCCCCAGCGGTGGCACCAGGACCGAGAGCATCTGCAAGCATCGGTACTGATCCGTCATGAGCGCTCACGTCGCCGCGGCGTCGCGGCGCCTGCTGACCAGGCCGATGGCCACGGCGTTCGGCACGACGGCGATCGCGTTCGCCGTCGTGCCGGCCATCGCCGCCGGGCATCTGCCGATGGCGTTGTCCTGGGTGGTGCTCGCGTTCTCGGCCGGGTACGCGATCTCGGGCTCCGTTTGAAGCCTCAACTCAGCGATGCTGCTGAGCTCGTCGGTCTGGCGAGGGAATGCGCGCTGGTGGTTCGCCGGCGGTCTTTTGCTGGGTGGCCTCACCGCGGGGTTCGTCGCGGTGATGCTCGGGTCGCTGGCACGGCCTGTCGTCCCTGAGGTCGTGGGGGCGGTCCTCGTCGCCGCGGTGCTCGCCGTCATCGCGGGCCAGGAACTCGGGCTGTACCAGCTGCCGCTGCCGCAGAACGCGCGGCAGGTGCCACAGTCGATCGTCGCCGAAGGCGGTCGCGTGGGCGGCCTCCAGTTCGGCTTCGAGATGGGCACCGGGGTCCGCACGTTCATGACCAGCGGGCTGCCGCACGTGCTGCTCGTCGCGGTGTTCCTGTTCGCGAGCTGGCCGCACGCGCTGCTGGCCGGGGTGAGCTTCGGAGCCGGCCGCGCCTGGATGGCGCTGTCGCGCCTGTGGCGCCGCGACACGGAGGCCTGGGACGACGATCTGGCCCGCCGGGACCGGCTCATCCGCGTGGTGTTGACGGCGGTGTCCGCCGCCGTGCTCGGCCTGATCCTCTGGGACGCGCTGAGCGGGCGGCTGTAGCAGCCGCCGTGCTACAGCGGCGGCTGTTGCTACAGCCGCTGCTGTAGCAGCCGCTTCTTGTGCGAGCTGCGGCGCACCGCGGCGATCAGCGCGATCACGCCGCCCACCAGGAGCGCGAGGCACGGCGCGCCGACCAGCGCCCCGATGGAGCCGAAGAGCTTGCCGAACGTCCCCATGTCGATCGCCTCGCCGACAGCGAACCGGCCTTCCCCGGAGCCGTCGTCCAACGTGCACTCCAGCCGGTATGTCCCGGTCCGGTCCACGCGCACGTCGTACACCAACTGCCACTCTTGTCCGCCCGAGCCGATGGAGATGTCAGCCGAGCGCTTCGTCAGGGTGATCTCGCCGTCGCCCGAGCCGGTGCACTGGGCCGCCAACTGCAGGCGGGTCCCGGACCCCATGCCGTCCGGGATGGCCACGTAGATCGCCGACTTCCTGCCCTTCGACAGCTCTGCATCGGTGGCGGACCCGGCGTCGAACTCCTGCTCCATCGTCGGCAGGTCCCCGATGAACGAGTACATGCCGAACCCGAACACACCTGCCCCGACGCAGACTCCGATCGCGACGATGGCCGCCGCGACCACGTACCAGACCCGGCCGGGTCGCAGCTCGCTGGACGGGACCGGGGGAGGAGCCGGGTACGAAGACGTCATGGCCTCATCCTGACGGATGCCGCCGATCCGCGTGCCCTGGCCCGCTGGCCTCCAATGACTCGCCGCCCGGACGGATCCCGGAGACCAGCCGCTGCGTATGGTGACGCCGTGGAGCTGGCGCATTCAGGCAAGGTCAGAGACGTCTACCTCGACGGGGACGACGTGGTCCTCGTGGCCTCCGACCGGGTCTCGGTGTACGACACGGTGCTGCCGACCCCGATCCCGGACAAGGGCAGGATCCTCACCCAGCTGTCGCTGTGGTGGTTCGACCAGCTCGCCGACGTGGTCCCCAACCACGTGATCTCGGCGACCGACGTGCCCGCCGAGTGGGCCGGCCGCGCGGTGCGGTGCCGCCGACTGGAGATGGTGAAGGTCGAGTGCGTCGCTCGGGGCTACCTGACCGGCGGCGGGCTGGCCGAGTACGAGAAGACCGGCGCGGTCTCGGGCATCCCGCTGCCGGACGGTCTGGTCGACGGCGCCACGCTGCCGGAGCCGATCTTCACCCCGACCACCAAGGCCGACCTGGGCCAGCACGACGAGCCGATGACCTTCGAGGAGGTGACGGCGGCCGTCGGCCACGACCTGGCCGCGGAGCTGCGCCGGCTCACCCTGGAGGTCTACCGCCGGGGCGCGGCGCTCGCCGCCGAGCGAGGCGTGATCATCGCGGACACGAAGCTGGAGTTCGGCCACGCCGCTGACGGCGCGCTGCTGCTCGGCGACGAGGTGCTCACGCCTGACTCGTCGCGATTCTGGCCCGCCGACTCGTGGGAGCCCGGGCGGGCGCAGCCGTCGTTCGACAAGCAGTTCGTGCGCGATTGGGCCGCCGGCTCCGGATGGGACAAGACGTCTCCGGCGCCGGAGATCCCGCCGCACATCGTGGAGGCGACCCGGGCGCGGTACATCGAGGCGTACCAGCGCATCACGGGCGAGACCTGGCGCTGAGGCGCGACGGACGGGAGGCGAGTGAGGCGTGAAAGCGTGGATTCCGCACCCTGAAGGCCTTGAGCTCATGGGGCCCACGCCGGGCGAGGTCCGCGTCGAGGTCTTCTCCGGCGTCGGCGAGCCGCCGTCCGACCCCGCTGACGTCGAGTTCTGGGCGCCGCCGTTCCTCGCCACGTCGGAAGCGACGGAGGCGCTCACCGGCATGTCGGGCCTCAAGGTGGTGCAGTTGCTCTCCGCCGGCGCCGAGGTGTGGGCCGGCAAGATCCCCGACGGCGTCACGCTGTGCGACGGCCAGGGGGTGCACTCCTCGTCCACCTCCGAGTGGGCGATGACGGCCATCCTGTCCCACGTCCGGAGCTTCCCGCGGTTCCTGCGGGCCCAGGCCGAGCGCAGATGGGACTACGCGCCGACCGACGAGTTGGCCGGCAAGCGGGTGCTGATCGTCGGCGCCGGCGACATCGGCGAGGCGCTCGCCGCGCGGCTGGCGCCGTTCGAGGTCGAGGTGACCCGGGTGGCGCGGCGTGCCAGGCCGGGCGTGCACGCTGTCGGCGAGCTGCCGGAACTGCTGCCGCATGCGGACGTGGTGGTGCTGATCGTGCCGCTGACCGACGCCACGCGCGGCATGGTCGACGCCGAGTTCCTGTCCCGGATGGCGGACGGGGCGCTGCTCGTGAACGCCGCCCGCGGGCCGGTGGTCGACACGTCCGCGCTGGCCGCAGCGGTGGCCGAGGGGCGGATCGGGGCGGCGCTCGACGTCACCGACCCGGAGCCGCTGCCGACCGACCACCCGCTCTGGACGCTGCCGAACGTGCTGCTCACGCCGCATGTGGCGGGCTCGGTGCGCGGCCTGTTGCCGCGGGCGTACCGGCTCGTCGGGGAGCAGTTGCGGCGGCACGTCGATGGCGAGCCGCTGCGTAACGTGGTCTCGGAGGGGTACTGAGCCGGTCGGCTCACCGGGACGGAGCGTCGGGAGGCTCGCTGTCTTCTGCCTCCAGCCTGTCTTCTGAGTCCAGCACGCTCAGCGCCTGGCCACCGGCCTTGAGCATGGCAGGCACGTCGTCGGCCGAGACGGCCGGCAGACGCACCGCCCGGTCGCCGTCGAGCAGCATGACGACGCGCCGCCCCTCGGCCGCGAACCCGGTGACGTCGCGCCACGGGAACGTGCGGCTGCCCAGCAGTGCACGCACGGTGAGCCCGTCGGCGTCGACGTCCACGCCGGCGCGCCAACCCCACACCATGATCAGCGACGGGATCAGCAGGATCGGCAACAGGTAGACGCGGGCGCCGGCGAGCGGGATCGCGGCGACCACGCCGCACAGCCCCGCCACCGCGACTGCGATGTTGTGGCGGAACCTGATCCGTGGAGCCTTCCGCGGCGTCTTCGGCACGGCAACGATCGTGCCATTCGGCAGCGTTCTGTCGTACCCCAGGGTCATACTGCCGCAATCGACATCCACGACTATCGTCCACCACATGAGGGGGAGGGCCGACATGGACACACTGCTCGCGATCGGCACACGCAAGGGCCTGTTTCTGGCGCGCTCGGCGGACCGGCTCAGCTGGAACGTGACCGGCCCGCATCTTCCGATGGCGGAGGTGTACGCGGTCTGCGTCGACACCCGGCACTCGCCGCCGCGGCTGCTGGTCGGCGCGTCGAGTTCGCACTGGGGGCCGAGCGTGTCGACCAGCGACGATCTGGGGGAGACCTGGCAGGAGCCGGAGCAGGCCCCGATCGCGTTCCCGGAGGACACGGGAGCTTCGCTGGAGCGGGTGTGGCAACTGGTGCCCGGCCGCGCCGACGAGCCGGACGTGGTCTTCGCCGGCACGCAGCCTTCAGCGCTGTTCCGCTCCGCGGACGGCGGCAAGACCTTATGATCTGGCACGAACGCTCTGGGACCACCCGCATCGGGAGAAATGGGGCGCCGGCTTCGGTGGCCAGGCGATCCACACCGTGCTGCCGCATCCGGCCGACGCGCAGCGCACCCTGGTCGCGATGTCCACCGGCGGCGTGTACCGCACCGCCGACGGCGGCGAGACCTGGCAGGCCAGCAACACCGGGATCAAGGCGGAGTTCATGCCGGACGACGAGTACCCGGAGTTCGGGCAGTGCGTGCACAAGGTCGCCCGTGCCCCCGGCGAGCCGGAGCGGCTCTTCGCGCAGAACCACGGCGGCGTCTACCGCTCGGACGACGGCGGCGTCACGTGGAGCTCAATCGCCGACGGGCTCCCCAGCGACTTCGGGTTCGCGATGGTGTCGCATCCGCGCCGGCCAGGCGTGATCTACAATTTCCCGATCCAGGGCGGCGACAAGCGGTACCCGCCCGAGCAGCGCGCGCGGGTATACCGCAGCGACGACGCGGGCGCGAGTTGGACCGCGCTGGAGAAGGGGCTGCCGGCCGAGCCGTTCCACAACGCGGTGCTGCGGGACGCGATGTGCGTCGACAACGCCGACCCCGCGGGCGTGTACTTCGGCGCCCGCTCCGGCGAGGTGTTCGCCAGCGCCGACGAGGGCGAGTCCTGGCGGCAGGTGGCGGCGCACCTGCCTGACGTGCTGTCCGTGCGCGCCGCGGTCGTGGGATAGGCGGTGGCGATGCGAGTGCTAATGTTGGTGCCGTCGGTGCTGCGCGGCGACGCCGGGGGCGCGTCGAAGCTGGAGCTGACCGTGCGGCCGGAGGCGAGTCTCGGCGACCTGTTCGACACGGTCGCCGAGACCCATCCGAAGCTGGAGCGCCGGATCCGGGACGAGCAGGGCCAGATCCGCCGGTACGTCAACGTCTTCGTCGACGGCGACGAGTCGCGCCATCTGGGCGGCCTGGCGGCTCCGCTGCGGGACGGCGCCGAGGTGCAGGTGCTGCCCTCCGTGGCCGGCGGCTGACCGCGGCGCGTGCCGGTGGCGGCTCGCGCCGACGCCGGTCGCGGACAGCGGACCGGGATCACGCGGCAGGCCCGTCGCGTTTCGTGATCCCGGTCCGCTGTCCTGTGCGGGCGGCTGTGCTGTTCAGCTAGCCGCAGTGCCGTGTTAGCCGCAGTGGCTCCACGCGCTGTCGTACGCGATGCCGCCCGCTGAGCCTCCCCACTTGATGCACTGCGAGGGCGCGGACTTCCGGACCGGTCCGGCGTACCAGCCGTAGCTGCCGGAGTCGGTGCTCCTAGTGCCTCCCTGCACCTCCAGGTAGGCGCTGGTTGACGTGCCCGTGCCCAGCGACCTGTGTTTGATCGTCGCGGTGCAGTTGTACCCGCCGCTCTTGTACAGCACGTACACGCGTCCGGTGCTGCTGGTCGCGGTGCCGAGTCGGCGGCTGTTGATGACGTTGTAGCCGGAGCCGCACACCATCTCGGGGCTGTACAGGTTGGCGCCGCACTCGTTGGTGCTGGTGTAGTTCCGCGTGCCGAAGTAGTACGCCAGCGCGCCGTCGAACCGCACTCTCTGGGCGCTGCCGTTGTACCGCTGCTCGAAGTGCAGGTGCGGACCGGTGGAGCCGCCGGTCGAGCC
Organism: Micromonosporaceae bacterium; assembly: GCA_009380105.1. Classification (GTDB taxonomy): domain Bacteria; phylum Actinomycetota; class Actinomycetes; order Mycobacteriales; family Micromonosporaceae; genus WHSM01. The sequence continues at coordinate 1,232 of WHSM01000207.1, read as the reverse complement.
CACGTAGCCGAGCCGGGTGCCGTACTGGACCCGGTCGCCGACCGAGACCGTCCAGCTCTGCAGGTGGGCGTAGTAGGTGGTCCAGCCACCGCCGTGGTTGACCCGGACGTACCTGCCGTAGCTCGTGCCGCCGAGGTCGCGCACGATGTCGACGGTGCCCGGGGCGCTGGATGCGACCGGGTCTCCGAGGTCGTCGGTGCGGTTGAAGTCGATCGAGTTCTGCGGGCTGTGATTGGTGCGGGTCTGGCCAGACCACACCTCGCCGCACCGGAACGGCAGTTTGAAGGTGGGCGCCGCGCTGGCTGCGGTCACCGGCACGAGCAGCCAGGCGCCGAGGATCGCGACGGTGAGTATGCCTAGCCGCCGTGCCACGCGTCCTCGTGGGGCGCGGTTGGCACGGCTGGAATCGGACGGTTCTCGTCTGGGCATGACCAGCCTCCTGGGTCGTGCGTCACTCCGATGACTTAGGAGTAGCGGGCGCGGCTACAAATGAGCTACATCTGACGTACAAGAGAGGAACTAAGTTTCTCCCTGGCTGGCGTCGTCCGCGCCGTGCATGCTGTGTCGCATGGGAATCACCGCGGAAGCCGGTAACCAGATCCTGCGGGACAACTTCGCCGCCTGGGTGCTCGATCTGGGCCTGACCGTCGAGGACGTGGGAGAGCGGTCAGCGGTGCTGCGTCTGCCCTGGTCGGACCGGCTGGCCCGGGAGGGCGGCGCCCTGTGCGGCCAGGCGATGGCGGCGGCTGCCGACACCGCGACGGTGATCGCCGTCGCGGCCGCGCGGGGCGGGTACGGGCCGATGACCACGGTGCAGCTCTCGATCACGTTTCAACGCCCGGCGCTCGGCAAGGATCTCCTGGTCGCCGCGTCGCTCGACAAGATCGGTCGGAGCATGGCGTTCGCCGACGTGGTGCTCACCGCTGACGGGGGAGCCGACCCGGTCGCCCGGGCGTCCACGGTGTACGCGCTGCTCGGCTAGGGGCGTGGTGGCGTTGGTCCTGCCGGCGCATCCGGCAAGCAGCAGGACCGACGCGGTCAACGCGACAAGCCGGCGGTTCACACCGGTTGCCACAGCGCGGGGGTGTTGGGTGGCTCCCAGCCCGGCAGCGACGTGTGGGACTGCCGGCACTGGTAGAGCTGGCCGCCGTACGTCACCCGGTCGCCGACCCGGTAGTCGGTGTGTGACGCCCACGTGCCGGACGGCGGCTGGCTGGTCGGCGTTGGGCTGG
>WHSM01000470.1 GCA_009380105.1 Micromonosporaceae bacterium | reverse complement strand
GGCCGACGTACGGAGAGAGGTGGTTCGCGAACTCGCCGACGTCGCCGCCGTCCGGTTCATCTCAGACCGCGACGCCGTCGTGCCGGCCGGCAAGGAATGCGGACCGGTGAAGAACGGCGGAATCCTGGTCACCCTCGCCCCTGGGTTCCGCAGAAGTGGTGGTGTTCTAGAGCCCGAAAGGGTGCGTTGACCTGCGGGTTTGGGTGATCGGAGAGGGAAACGCCGTGTCTCTAGGGGCGGGTGTTGCCGCTGGTCAGCGGCTCGTGGTGTCCAGGTCGATGACGCGTTTGGGGGCGGGGATCTGGAGCTTGGCGTAGATGTCGCGCTGGGTCTTGGTGGGTTCGGCGCCGCTGGGCGCGGCTCCGCCGCAGCCACCCAGTAACAGCAGGGCGGCCGCGGCGGAGACCAGCAGGCGAGCTACGCCCACGTGATGACGGTGACCGTGTCGCCGGTCCGGATCGTGGTGGCGCCGGCCTTGCCGGTGGTCGTCGTGCTGTCCGAGTGGCCGTAGATCAGGGCGAGCTGGTCGTAGTCGTGCTGGTTGGGGTGCTGGTTGGTGCTCCAGTCGTTGGTGTAGTCCATGCAGGTGCCGAGGTTCGGGTTGGTGAAGTCCTCGTCCTGGTGGCCGAGTCCGAAGTCGTGACCGACCTCCTGGCACATCACGCCCAGCCGCTTGGCGGCGTCGGCGCTGCCCAGGTACGTGTCGTTCATCTTGGCCACGGCCCGGGTGATGTGGCTGCGATTCTTGCCCCGACCGGTGCCGATGGACGCGATCCCGGCCCAGCCGGTGTTGCCGTACGTGTAGTTGCACACCCGGATCGCGCCGGTCACTGCGGGACACTGCTGCCGGGTGGTGGCGTCGGCAGCGCCGCTGAGCAGGGTGTTGTTCAGGTACGCGCTCTGGTTCCAGTCGCCGTTGGCGGTGACCAGGTCGCCGCTCCAGTCCGAGGTGACACTGGAGTAGATGTTCAGCTGGACGGCGCCGGTGCGCGCCCAGTGGTAGCTGCCCCAGATGTGGTTCGCCTGCGCCGGGGATGAGGCTAATCCGAGGATCGCCGCGATGCCCGCGGCGGCGAGGGCAATGCTTCGTACACGCAAGGTCGTTCCTCCCCAACAAAAACGGGGCGACGCCACCCCGTGTGAACGCGCCCCGATGAACACGTGAACGCGACGTTAATCACGTCGACGGCGCCGGCGGAAGTAGGAAAATCCCTTGCCGTATCCCCTCGGTGACCGAAAATCGTCCGGTCTCGACCCGGATGGGGAGTTCTTGGTTACACGGCGCGGCGGCGACCGGCCTCGATCAACTCTGTGGTGTACGGGTGCTCCGCGGCGCTCGCCAGCCGCCCGGGCGCCCCGGTCTCGGCCACCTCGCCGTCCCGCAGCACCACCACGCGGTCGCAGGCGTGCATCGCCTCGCCGAGGTCGTGGGTCACGAACAGCACCGCCAGCCCACGCTGCTCGGCCAGCCGCCGCAGCGTGGCCGCGATCCCGGCGCGGGTGGAGACGTCGAGCATCGAGGTCGCCTCGTCCGCCACGAGCAGGATCGGGTCGTTGACCAGTGCCCGGGCGATCGAGACCCGCTGCCGCTGCCCGCCGGACAGCCGCGCGGGGAGCCGGCGCAGGAACTCCGCGTCGGTGGGCAGCCCCGCGGCGGCGAGCGCCTCCGGGACCTTCTCCCGGCGCTCGTTGCGCGGCGCCTTGGCCAGCACGAGAGGTTCGGCGACCAGTTGCTCGACGGTCATCGCGGGGTGCAGGGAGCCGTACGGATCCTGGTGCACGAAGCCGATCCGGCGCTGCGCGGCCCGCAGCTTCGCGCCCCGCAGTCCGGTGATCTCCACGCCGTCGATCTCAGCCCGGCCCGCCGAGGGCGGCAGCAGCCCGAGCAGCACCCGCCCCAGCGTGGTCTTGCCGGAGCCGCTCTCCCCGACCAGCCCGAGGATCTCGCCACGCCGCACCGTGAGGTCGACCCCGCCCAGCGCGCGCACCGTACGGCGGCGGGTGCGGAACTCCAGGCGCAGGCCGGTCACCCGTACCACCGGGGCCGCGTCCTCGCCGAGCGGCTGCGGCGTCGGGACGGACGGGAAGTCCAGCGGCGCCGGGTCGCCCGCGCGGTAGCACGCCGCCACTCCGTCCCGGTGCGCCCGCAGCTCCGGCTCCGCGCCACGGCACTCCTCCACGGCCACTGGACAGCGCGGCGCGAACCGGCAGCCCGGCATCGTGGTGTCGAGCGGGGGCGCGCCGCCCGGGATGGCGGCCCAGGCGGACCCGGGCTCCACCGACGGGCTCGCCGCCAGCAGCCCCCGGGTGTACGGGTGCCCGCACTCGGCCGCGAGCCCGGCCACCGAGCGTTGCTCGACGATCGTGCCGGCGTACATCACGGCGACCCGGTCGGCGATGCCGAGCACGCCGGGCAGATCGTGGGAGATCACCAGCATCGACATGCCCTGCGCGGAGCGCAGCTCGCCGAGCAGGTCGAGCACCCGTTCCTGGGTCACCAGATCGAGGCCGGTGGTCGGCTCGTCGGCGACCACCAGCTCGGGGTCGCCCGCGATGGCGAGCGCGATCGCCACCCGCTGCCGCATCCCGCCCGAGAGCTGGTGCGGGTACGCCCGGAGCACCGACTCGTCCAGGTGCACCAGCTTCACCAGTTCCCGCGCCCGGGTGGCCGCAGCCGCGGGCGAGGCGCCGGTGTGCAGCCGGGTCATCTCGACCAGCTGGGTCTCCACCCGGTTGACCGGGTTCAGGCCGCCCATCGCGCCCTGCGGGATGATCCCGATCCGCTGGCCCCGCAGGGTCCGCCATCCCGACTCCGGTCGGCCGACCAGCTCCGTGCCGTCGAAGGCGGCCGAGCCCGACGCCCAGCCACCCGCGGGCAGCAGGCCGAGCAGCACCTTGGCGATGGTGGACTTGCCGGAGCCGCTCTCCCCGACCAGGGCGAGCACCTCGCCGGCCGCCACCCGCAGGTCCACTCCGCGTACGGCGGCGAGCCCGGCGGCGTACCCGGCGGAGAGTCCTTCGATGGTCAGCATCACGGGGCCTTCCGCATCGCCGGGTTGATCCGCTCCTCCACCACGACGCCAATCAGGGCCAACGCGACCACGGTGACGGTGATCGCCATTCCCGCGGGCAGCGGCCACCGGGCCCAGGCGTCGGTGAGGAACGCGCCGCTGGTGG
>WHSM01000528.1 GCA_009380105.1 Micromonosporaceae bacterium | reverse complement strand
GCATGGCGCGGGTGGTGCCCGCGATGGCAGCATGGCCAGGCACGAGGTCTCCAGGACGATGGTTCTCTTGGTCGAAACCACTCATCCCAGGGGCCTCGTCGCCTGTCAAGATCCTTAACTCACCGGCGTTGGTGTTTGCCGGATCACCACAGGTCGACCCCGGGGGTGGGTCCCGGGACTCGGCAGCGGTCGTCTCGATCAGCGTGCCGTCGATGGTGACGTGGGAGTGCCCGGCGATCTTCGCCGCGAGCAGCGCCGACTCCAGCTTCGGCGCCCTGGCGGCGAGTACCCCGATGCCCTCGTGCAGGTAGTCGTAGGTGGTGGAGCGGCCGATGCCGTTATCGCCGGCCAACTGCGCCACGCGGGTGCCGTCGAGGAACCAGCGAATGACCAGGATCTCCTGCTTGAAGCAGCCCAGGGCGCGAGTGCCGGCGCGGGTGCCGCGCCGCAGCCGCTCGGCGCGCAGCAGGCTCGACACGAACAGCACCGTCTCCTCGCGCACGCTCAGCGTGGCGGTGTATGTGACACTCATCGTGGACGCAGTACTGCTATGAAGTTGATCTCTGGAAGGACCACTTCATACCGGGGTTCTGCGTCCTTTGCGTTGCACCCCAACGGGTTCGGCGTCGCGACGTGCCCACCCACGTCCGACTACCCGCCGTTACCAGCCCCTTGCGCGGAAAGGCTCAGTGGGCGCGCACCGCTGGAATTTCTCCACGAAGCAAACAGCCAGATCAATTTCCCCTTTGACCACCGCTAACATCTAAATCACTGGAAAGGTCCCCATGTCTTTCTCACTCGGCATCGTCGGAGCCGGCCAGTTCGCCGGCTTTTTCGCCAAGCTCTTCCAACTGCACCCGGGCGTCAGTCGCATCAGCGCCACCGATCTCCTGCCGGAGCGCGCCGAACGCCTCGTCGCCGAGTACGGCCTGACCGGCGGAACGCATCCGGACTTCGACGAGATGCTCGACTCCGACGTGGACGCGGTGGCCCTGTTCACGCAGCGCTGGACCCATGGCCCGCTCGCCGTACAGGCCCTGCTCGCCGGCAAGCACGTCTACTCCTGCGTCCCCATGGCCATGACGCAGGAGGAGATAGGCGCCATCATCGACGCCGTACGCGAGACCGGGCTGACGTACATGATGGGCGAGACCAGCCACTACAACCCGGCGACCGTCTACGCCCGGGAGAAGGTGGCCGAGCAGGCCTTCGGCCGCCTCTTCTACGCCGAGGGCGACTACCTCCACGACATGGACCACGGCTTCTACGCGGCGTACCAGTACAGCGGCGGCGAGAACTGGAAGGCCACCGCCAGCTACCCGCCGCTGCTCTACCCGACCCACTCCATCGGCGGGGTGCTGGGCGCCTGGCAGACCCATGCCACCAGCGTCAGCGCGATCGGCGTCGTCGACGACCGCCGCGACGGGGTCTTCGACCGCGAGATCAGCCAGTTCGACAACGACTTCTCCAACGCCACCGCGTTGTTCAAGACAGCCGACGGCGGCTCCTTCCGGATCAACGAGTTCCGCCGGGTCGGCTACCACCCGCACATCCGCGAGTCACGCTTCCGCTTCTTCGGCACCGAGGGAATCTTCGAGACGCTCGACACGGTCAGCCTCTGGCACGACAAGAAGGGCGTGCAGGACGTCTCCCAGCATCTGCAGGCCGCCCCGACCCTGGCGGCGGACGACCCCTCGCTCGACCATGTCGATCCCGCCCTGCGCGACGCCTTCGTCTCGGGCACAGCGCCCGTGCACGACCGCTCCCGGCTGCCGGCCGAGTTCGCTCATGCGCCCAACGGGCATGAGGGAAGCCATCACTTCCTCGCCGACGACTTCGTGACGGCCGTGGAACATCGCGCGATGCCCACCGTGAACGCCTGGGTGGCAGCACGATACACACTGCCCGGCATCATCGCCCACGCCTCGGCCCGCCGCGACGGCGAACGCCTGCCCCGTACCGGACTTCGGCCCGGTGCCGGAGTAACGACGCGTGCTCTGGCTGCTGCATCAGCTGCGCGAGCCCGGCGAGCTGCCGGCGGAGACGACCTTCAAGGTCTCCGCGCTCGTCGGCCCGGTCAACCCGGCGGCGTATGCCGTCTGGGAGCGGCTCGGCGGGGACTCGCTCAATATCCTCTCCGATCTCTCGCTGCAGCAGCTCACCGAGATCCGCCGCGCGAGCAGGGCCCCGATGGACCTGTATCTCGAGGCGCCCGATGAAGGAGCCGCACCCAAATCACTGTTCCGGGGTGCCGACGTCGTCTCACGAGGCGGAAGGCCACACTGCCGGCGGCGTTAGCGCGAGCCGCTCGGTGGACCCCGCGCGGTCTGAGAACCTGTGCATGTGCGGAGTCCTCATGCGCGAGAACCGGGAGATCCCACTGCTCGCCCGCCCGGTTGATCAGCAGGCGGGCCGCTCAGGGAACGCGGGCAATGCTTGAGACCTGTGGATCAGCCGGGAAGGGGCGTACCTTCCCGGTGACCCGTTGAAGGTTTCAAGCACAGGCCGACGTTGCCGCGTCGGCCGGGAAGGCACGACCCGATGCTCACCGTAGTCCCTGAGCCCGCT
>WHSM01000099.1 GCA_009380105.1 Micromonosporaceae bacterium | reverse complement strand
TTCTCGACACTCGCTGCGACATATCGGGCACGTCGTCCACGTTGATCCACAACGCGACAGGCTGACAGATCGACAGGTCAGACACATCACCGACATGCCTGACCTGGCCACCCCACCTCATGTGCGGAAGACGGGGCTAGCGAGGCGCCGTGGTGCTCACAAGCGGGATATCCCTTGCAGGCCCGAGAGTCCGCAGCCGAACGCGTGTGAAACCGTGTCAAGTCAGACGCGACTCCGGGAAGTCCATGGACGAGCCACGGGGCGGCCCGGGGTTCGACTGCCCCGGGCCGCCCAGACGTGGCTGGCGATCTACGCCGCTTCGGAGGTGAGCTTGACCCGGCGCAGCAGTTGCGCGTTGAGCGCCACCACGATGGTCGACGCGGACATCAGCACGGCGCCGACGGCCGGGCTGAGCGTGAAGCCAATCCCGGCGAGCACCCCGGCTGCGAGCGGAATGGCCACGACGTTGTAGCCGGCCGCCCACGCCAGGTTCTGGATCATCTTGCGGTACGAGGCCTTGGACAGCCGGATCACGCCGGTGACGCCGCGGGGGTCGGAGGAGGCGAGCACCACCCCGGCGGACTCGATGGCCACGTCGGTGCCAGCGCCGATCGCGATCCCGACGTCGGCGCGGGCCAGCGCCGGGGCGTCGTTGACGCCGTCGCCGACCATCGCCACGGTCAGGCCGCGGGACTGCAGCTCCGCCACCGCCCGGTCCTTGTCGGCCGGCAGCACCTCGGCGAACACCTCGTCCTGGCCGGGCACGAAGCCCAGGTCGGCGGCGACCGCCTCGGCGACCGGGCGGGCGTCCCCGGTAATCATCACGATCTTGTTGACGCCCTGCTCCCGCAGCTCCGCGATCGCCTGCTTCGCCTCGGGGCGCACCTCGTCCTCCAGAGCCAGCGCGCCGATCACCTCGGGCGCGTGCTCGTCCAGCCGCAGCAGGTGCAGCACCGCCGCGCCCCGCTCCGACCAACCCTTCGCGGTCTCCGCCAGGTCGTCCGGCGACTCGGCGTCGAGTTCCCGCAGCAGCGCCGGGCCGCCGACGGCGTACTCGGCGCCGTCGACGCTCGCGCGCACCCCGCGGCCGGTGAGCGAGCGGAAGTCCGCGGCGCGGGCCGGCTCGCCGCGCTGCTCGGTGGCGGCGACGATGGCTCGGGCGAGCGGGTGCTCGCTGTCGGCCTCCACGCCACCGGCCAGCCGCAGCACCTCGTCTTCGCTGGTCCCGGACGTGGCCGCGACTCCGGTCACCACGTGCTGCCCCTTGGTCAGGGTGCCGGTCTTGTCGAAGAGCACCGCGTCGACGGTGCGCATCCGCTCCAGCGCGAACCGGTCCTTGACCAGGATTCCGGCCTTCGCGGAGACCGCGGTGGACAGCGCGATGACCAGCGGGATCGCCAGGCCCAGAGCGTGCGGGCACGCGATCACGAGGACCGTGACGGCGCGTACCACCGACTGGTCCACGCTGCCCAGCGCCGACCAGACGGCGAACGTGATCACCGCGACCCCGGCGGCGACGTAGAACAGCATCGCCGCGAACCGGTCGGCGAGCACCTGGGCGCGGCCGCTGGACTGCTGCGCCTCGGCGACCAGCCGCTGGATCCCGGCCAAGGCGGTGTCCTCGCCGACCGCGTTGACCTTCACCCGGATCGCGGAGTCGGTGGCCACGGTGCCGGCGACCACCCGGTCCCCGACCTGCTTGCTGACCGGACGGGACTCGCCGGTGATCATGGACTCGTCCAGCTCGGCGGCGCCGTCGACGATCTCGCCGTCGGCGGGCACCCGGCCGCCGGAGCGCACCAGCACCACGTCGCCCACGCCGAGGTCGGCGACCGAGACCTGCTCGACCTCGCCGTCGACAATCCGCTCCGCGTCGTCGGGCAGCAGCGCGGCGAGGGCGGCGAGCGCGCCCTGCGCCTGGCCGATCGCCTTCATCTCCTGCCAGTGGCCCAGCAGCATGATGCTGACCAGCGCGGCCAGCTCCCACCAGAAGTCCAGGTTGAACAAGCCGAGGCTGGTGGCCAGCGACGCGGCGTACGCCACCGTGATCGCCATCGAGATCAGCAGCATCATGCCGGGCGCCCGGTCGCGCACCTCCCGGACGCCACCGACCAGGAACGGCCAGCCGCCGTAGAAGAACACCACCGAGCCCAGCACCGGCCCGACCAGGCCGATTCCAGGGAAGTCCAGCATGTAGCCGAACCACTCCATGACCATCTTGCTGGTGGCCACGATCGGGAAGGTCAGCGCCAGGCTGAGCCAGAACTTGCGGCGGAACATCTCCGGATCGTGGCCCGCGTGCTTGTCATGGCCCTGATGACCTGCGTCGTGGCCCTGATGGGCCCCGTGCCCCTGATCCGTGCCGTGCCCGCTATGGTGGCGATGGGTGGCCTGCTGCTCCGCCACGTCTACACCCGAGTGGTGACCGGAGTCGTGCCCCGAGCGATCCACCTCGTTCTCACCCATAATGGTTGCCTCCTTTTCGCCGGTTCACCCTATACCCCTAGGGGGTATTTTCGTCAAGGCGGGGTCAGCGCCCTCACATTGCCGGTCCGGGCAATCTCGGCGTAGGGGATCCTTGAGATCGGCATTTCCGTAATGCGGCTTGCGAGTGAGCCCGTGCGGTGCAAGGAACGCTGTCTACAACATGTGATCGAACCGACTCCCGTTTACGGCCTGCACAACACGATTGCGATATCGGCGACGCCGCCGGGGACTAGTCAGCGCCATGCTCGACAGGAGTCGCCACGGAGCATCGCTGCTGTACCGCGCGCTGGCTGGCGTTGGTATGGCCGCCGCAGCCGCAGCCGCAGTCGCGGCGCGGCCTGGCCGTGCCGGCCGAGCCGCGCCGCTACTGTGTGTCAGATCGTTGCCTCCCGGCGCGCGCGAGGACGCCGGGATGATCACGTCGATTCGCCCGGGAGAGCGAACCGGGGACCCAGGCGCCGTGAATCCGCGACAGCGGTAGGGCGGCTTCTACGCCCGAACTCGTCAGCTGACCCGGTAGGCGGTCGATGGAAGGATCTGGCGTTGGCTGCAACCACGTGCACGTGTCGATCCAGTAGCCGGGCGCGCACTGATCGACGCGCCGGACCGCGGCGCGGGTGGCTGGTCGCGGCTCGGGGCCGCGACCAGCCACCGGTGCTCACAGCCGGGCGAGCAGGCCCTTGAGGGTCTTCACCTCTTCGGCCTGGGTCCGCTTGATGGTCCGGGCGAGCTTCTTGGCATCAGGGTTGACGCCGTCGGCGATCTCGGTCTCCGCCATCTTGATGGCGCCCTGATGGTGGGCGATCATCATGCGGGCGAACATCCGGTCGAACTCGGCGCCCCGCGCGGCCTCAAGGCGCTTCATCTCCTCCTCGGACATCATGCCGTCCATGCCGTTCATGCCGGTGTGGCCCCCTTCGGGGGTCTCGGGCTTTCCCCAATCCTTCAGCCAGCCCCGGAGGGTCTTGATTTCCGGGTCCTGCGCCTCTTCGATCTGGCTGGCCAGACGCTTGACCTCCGGGTTGGAGGCCCGGGTGGGGGCGAGCTTGGCCATCTCGACGGCCTGCTCGTGGTGCGGGATCATGTTCTGCGCGAACGTCACGTCGGCGTCGTTGAACTTCGCGTCCGGCGCGGTGGGCGAATCGTCGCCGGCGCCGCACGCGGCGAGCAGCGCGGCTGCCGCGACCCCGGCTCCGGCCAGCAGCGCGCGCCGAGTCAACTGAGCAAACATCAACAAAACTCCTTCTCTCAGTGGGAATCAGATGTCGTGACCTGCGGGCGGAGGCTGTCGAACCCCCGCTCAAGCGCCCTGTCACGGCCTAGATCCGCAACACCGAGAGTTGAGCCAACCGTCTGGCGCACCGAGGTGGAGGGCCCCTGGGACGCGCCAGCACCGCCATCCCCGAACGCATTGGGTACGCAGCCGGGCGGCGCCGTGCGGCGAACAGGATCAGCGCTGCGACGGCGAACACGCCGACGAGCACGGCCAGGCACACGACGGCTGGGTTGAAGCCGTCGTGTGTGCCGCGCGCGTCGGAGATCAGCGAAGCCGGGAGGGCGGGAGCGATCGAAACGACTGCTTGGCCTGCCACGCGCACGTGGCCGCCGGCGGCGGTCATCCGGTCGTGGCCAGCCGGGCCGGTCATCGACTCGGCGCTAGCGGCAGGCCGCCCCTCGCCGTCGTGACTAACCGGGTGGCCGAGAGTGTGCATCGCGGCGAGGCCCAGCGCCACGGACGCCAGGAACAGGCAGAGGGCAAGCCGCCGCACCACACCACTCGCCGGCACGACACCTCCTCTTGCGTTGCTCCTGGACGCCCTGTCACCGAGCGTACCGGGCGGGGTAACCAGGCTTGCGGGCCAGTGCCGCGCCCCGGCCGATGACCCATCTACTACTATTCACCATCGTTTATGGGGTCGCTCGCCAGGCCGGAGCGGAGAGGAACGGTGTTGACATGCCCATGGATGTGGCCTGGGCGAACTTGTCCGACCAGTTGCTCACCGTCGCCGTGCTCAGCTACGCCGCGGCGATGTTGGGATACGCGGTGGAGTACGCCTTCGGCGCCCGCGGCCCAGTGGACTCCGACGCACGGCAGCCGACCCGCGAGTTAGCCGCGGTGGGCGCGCCGGTTTCCGGCGCTGACTCCGGCGACGAGCCGTCGGGCGCTCCCCCGGTCTCCTACGAGGATGCCGACTCAATCGAGGCGTCACGCCCGGGATTCGGTGTCTCCGCTGGCCGCGCGGCGCTGATCGGCAAGGCCGCGCTGTGGCTCACCGTGCTCGGCGCGCTCGCCCAAGTCGGCTGCCTGACTGCGCGCGGGCTAGCCGCCGACCGCGTGCCCTGGGGCAACATGTACGAGTTCACGATCGCGGTGACCCTGGTCGGGGTGATCACCTGGCTGGTGGTGGCGTTCGGCAAGCCGGTACGGCATCTCGGCCTGTTCGTCATGCTCGCGGTGGTGGCGCTGCTGGGCTTCGCGGCGGTGCGCCTCTACACCCAGGCTGGGCCGCTGGTGCCGGCGCTGAACTCGTACTGGCTGAAAATCCACGTGAGCACCGCGATCCTTGCCACCGGCATGTTCCTGGTGGGGTTCGTCGCCGCGGCGATGTACTTGATCAAGGATCGGCACGACACCGCTGACGGCGGCGACGTGCGGTTTCCGATCACGCTCGGGGAGCGGCTGCCCGACGCGGAGACCCTGGAGCGGATCACCTATCGAGCGCACGCCGTCGCCTTCCCGATCTGGACGTTCGCGATCATCGCGGGCGCGATCTGGGCCGAGGAGGCATGGACCCGGTACTGGGGCTGGGATCCCAAGGAAGTCTGGGCGTTCATCAGCTGGGTGGTGTGTACGCCGCGTACCTGCACGCCCGCGCCACCGCCGGCTGGCGGCGCAGCACCGCCGCCTGGATCGCGGTTGTCGGCTGGATCACCATGCTGTTCAACCTGTTCGTGGTGAACCTGGTGATCGCGGGCCTCCACTCCTACGCGGGTGTCTGAGCGGTGCACGCCGGTCCACGGCTTCTACACCGTCCCGGGTGGACTCACCATTGCGCCACGGCGCCCACTATCCGGTGGCTTTCGTTTCCTGTTGGATGGCCGGAATGAGCCGAATCGACTCGCGTGCGGTGGTCTGTCGCGGCTGCTGCTGTGGAACCGAAAGCATCCGGATGTCGACCACGGGGCCCAGTTGCGGCTGCTGCGCTCGGGTCTGGGGAACCACGCCGTGTGTGTCATCACCTGTTTCGGGTCGGTGCGAGAAGTCCAATGTGATGGTGGTGCTGCCGTCGCGTGCGGGGCGGAGCGCCGGCGGCCGGCCCGCCTGGTTCGGCTTCGTGTTGTCGACTGGCATCGTCAACGATCTTGCTGGCTGGATCACCGCAGGCGGCCCCGGGGTCACACCTATGCCCGACACTCTTGAGCCATACCGGATCACCCCGCCAGCGCATAGCCGCTCGGCGGACGGCCCAACCCGCGGTGAAGCCGTGGCCGGCCAGGCGGCCTCACCTCTACGGTGACCGCGTTAGGTGTCGGCGCCATCTCCAGCCGGCCGCGAGCAGCAGGGCGAGCGTCATGACGCCCGCCAGGGCAGGCGGCCACACGCTGCCGGACGGCTCGCCGCCGTCGGCCGTCCGCGCCGCCGCAGCTCCCGAAACGGCAGGGCCGGCGTCGCCGGTGTGGCGCGCAGCAGCCACGTTCGGCGGGCGGATGGCGCCCCAATGGGAGCCGTGGCCGTCGTCGAACGTCATCGGCGTCGGGGTGGCCTTGACGCTCACCCCACCCGGTATGGTCACCGAGCCGATCTCGTAGTCGTCGAAGATGCCCTGGACGGCGTACAGGCGCCAGGTGCCTCTACGAGGGAATACGATCGCGGTCGCGTAGTGCGCCGGCTCGCGCAGCGGGACGCCGACGTACTCCGTCTGCCGGCCCGCTACGTCGACCAGGCGCAGGGCAGTCTTGCCCAGGTCGCCGTCGTACGCGTGGGAGCCGTGCTGCAGCACCCAGTACCCGACGGTGTAGGCGCGGCCCGGCTCCAGCCGATCCGGCAGCGGATCGAGCAGCGTGGTGGCCCAGCCGCCTGCCTGCGCAGGCGCTCCGGCGGCGAATGTGGCGCCGACGGCGAGAGCCAGGACCGCTGCCATGCGTAACAACCTCACGGTGCTCACCTCCACATCGTCTACACCGCTGAGCGGTCTGCCGGTTCCACAGACGGGCTGCGGGCTCTCCGTCCGCAGCCGGGACGGCCGGGCGAGAAGAGACCAATGTCATCGAGCTCGCATTGCGATCACGATGCCGGCGCCGCTGGCCGAGGGCCGTACTCTTGGCGCTGTGTGGCTGCAGCGGTGGGCCTCGGCGACGTGGCGGCTGGCGCAGTGGCCCTCGTCTACGGCTTGGCGCTTCGCCGGTCTTGCCACGTTCGTGGTCGTCGCCGCTGCCGCGGTCCTGGTGATTCGGCCGGACCGGGCGACCATCGTCTCCGCGATCCAGGAAGCCGGTCCCCTTGCCCCGCTCGTGTCTCCTGCCTGCGCATCGTCACACAGCCCGGGCTGAAGCGCTGGCACGGTCGTGGCCGCGACCCCGGCGTGAGAGGCCCAAGTGGCGTGCAGCGGCGCGGTCTTGGAACCATCTACTACACTAGATAGTAGGTACGCTTGCCCGGAGTCGGGCAACAGCGCTGGACGAGCCGGGGAGGGTGGATGCTGGTGCGCCCGCGGGAGCAATGGGTGTTCCGTGTGTACGGAATGCGAGGCGAGGAAAGCGGGTTGCGCATCGATGACGTGCTCTGCCGGGTGGGTGGCGTCACCGACGCGCTGACAAGCAGCCGGACCGGATTGAGTATCGCGGACGTGGATCCCGATCGTTGCACGCCCTCCGACCTGGTTGCCGCCATCGCCGCGGCCGGGTACGCCGCCCGACTGGACACCCGTCCCGGCGTTGTGGGAGAGCGCCAGCGCTGACCGGCACGACCGACTCGGACTGGGCCGGTGACCCGCGGGCACATGGCCTCCGAGGATCCCGCGCGGTAGTTCGGCGCCCGTCAGTCGCTGGAACGGCCCTCGGGTTCGGTGACCGCGCCGAGGCGTCGCCTGGCCCGCCACCCCATGGACGCGATCACAGCCGCACGCTCCTGCTCCGCGCGTGCCCTCTGCTCCTCCGCCGCATCGAGGCGGCTCTGAAGGTTCTCGATCAACTGTCGCCGCTCTTCGACACGGGCTTGCGCCTCGCGCGCCTGGGCTCGGGCTTCGGCCAGTTCGGCGCGGGTGGCGGCCAGTTCTGCGTTGCGGTGCTCGTCGGCAGCTTCCAGGGCGGCGATCTGGGCCTGGAGGGCTTCCACCTGGCCCTCCAGCCGCGCGACGCGAATGGCGTCCTGCGGGAGCTCGGATGCTCCTACGCGCCCCACTGCCGATGCGGCCGCGGGGCCGGACCCGCTCTCTTCGCCACTGTTGCCCTCCCGCTCTCCGACGCCGATAGGTGCTCTTGCGGTCTAGCCACGCACACGCGTAAAGCGTGAGCACCGACACAGTACTACGCATCATCGTAGAATCGTGGACGCGCGAGACCCGCCGACTCGCGGCGGCCCGCAACTCAGGGGGCTGACAAGTCCAGGTCTCCCTTCTGACGCGCAGTGCCATGCTGGGCTCCAGTCGCTCGCGAGCGCCGCGGCCACCCCCGGCCCTTTTACCCCCTAGGGGTATAGGGTAGGATCGGCCTCTAGGCACCACGTCGAGGTGCAAGGCGAGAAGCGGGAAAGGAAGGCCGATGAGCACAGCCACGTACACCGTCAAGGGCATGACCTGCGACCACTGCGTGCAGGCGGTCAGCGCCGAGATCAGCAAGCTGCCCGCGGTCACGTCGGTCGACGTCGACCTCGCCACGGGCGAGGTCACGGTGCGCAGCGAGCAGCCGCTGGCTGAGTCGAATGTGCGTGCCGCGGTCGACGAGGCCGGCTACGAGTTGGTGAGCTGACCGGATGCGGGTGCTGACCAAGCTGGGGCTGTTCGGACTCGCTTTGGCCGTGGTGTTCACAGCGGCGTTGGGGGCGGGCCGTGTGGTGGGCCCGGTGTCGGCCGGGTCTGCCGCCGGCCACGGGTCGAGCGCTGACGGCGCCGGCCCGGCCGGCAGGGAGGAATCGGCAGGCGCGTTCCCCAAGGGACTGCTGGTCTCCGACCGCGGCTACCGGTTCGCGCCGGAGGCGACGGTGCTTGCGCCGGGAAGTCGTGCGGAGTTCCGATTCACGATCCTTGGCGCCGGCGGAGAGCCGGTGACTGAGTACGTGCCGACACACGAGAAGTTGCTGCACCTGGTCGTGGTGCGCCGGGACCTGACCGGGTTCTGGCACGTGCACCCGACCCTAGGGCCCGACGGCGTATGGAGCGTCCCGTTGACGCTTCCCGACGCTGGCGGCTACCGGGCCTTCGCCGACTTCCAGCCGAAGGGCGCCGCCGAGCCGCTGACGCTGGGCGCGGATCTGGCCGCGCCCGGCCGGTTCGCGCCGCGTGAGCTCCCCGCGGCCGCCACCACGTCCCAGGCGGACGGGTATGAGGTGGAGCTGCGCGGCGACCTGGTCGCGGGGAAGGCCAGTCCGGTGACCCTGCGGGTGAGCAAGGCCGGCCGGCCGGTCACGGACCTCGAGCCGTACCTGGGCGCGTACGGGCACCTGGTCGCGCTCCGCGCCGGAGATCTCGCCTACCTGCACGTCCACCCCACGCAGGGCGCCGGCGCCAAGCCGGGTCCCGAGGTCGGCTTCGCCGTGGAGGTGCCGAGCGCCGGGCAGTATCGCCTGTTTCTCGACTTCCAGCACGGCGGCCAGGTCCGCACCGCCGCGTTCACCGTGAACGTCGCAGCCAGCCCGGCGCGGGAACCCGGCCCGGAGCGGTCGGATACCGGCGGCCACGACGGGCACGCAGATTAACGAGACATCCAGCCAAGGAGAAGCGATGAGCACAGCCACCCCGTACGGCCTGAAACGCGCCGATGGCCAGCTGATCGAGCTGGAGGTCGGTGGGATGACCTGCGCGTCCTGCGCGGCCCGGATCGAGCGCAAGCTGAACAAGGTCGACGGCGTCTCCGCGACGGTGAACTTCGCCACCGAGAAGGCCACGGTCACCGCCGGCGACGGGGTGACCGCCGACCAGCTGATCAAGGTGGTGGAGGAGACCGGCTACACCGCCCAGCTCCCGAAGCCTGCCGGCGGCGAGAGGTCCGGCGAGCCGGAGGCCGAGGTCGACGTGACCCGGCCGCTGCGCACCAGGCTGCTGGTCAGCCTCGTGCTGTCGGTCCCGGTGATCGCGATGGCGATGGTCCCGGCGCTGCAGATCGCCTACTGGCAGTGGCTGTCGCTCGTGCTGGCGGCGCCGGTGGTGGTCTGGGGCGGCCTGCCGTTTCACCGCGCGGCGTGGCTGAACCTGCGGCACGGCGCGGCGACGATGGACACCCTGATCTCGATGGGCACCATCGCCGCGTTCGCCTGGTCGGTGTACGCGCTGTTCCTCGGCGGCGCGGGCGATCCGGGCTTCACGCACCCGTTCAGCCTCTCCATCGGCGGCGGCAACGGCATGGCGAACATCTATCTCGAGGTGGCCGCGGGCGTCACCGCGGCGATTCTGGCCGGTCGTTACTTCGAGGCGCGGGCCAAGCGCAGAGCCGGCGCCGCGCTGCGGGCGCTGCTCGAACTGGGCGCCAAGGACGTGGCGGTGCTGCGGGACGGCCGGGAGGAGCGGATTCCGATCGAGCAGCTCGCGGTCGGCCACCTGTTCGTGGCGCGGCCCGGCGAGAAGATCGCCACCGACGGCGTCATCGACGAGGGCACGTCGGCGGTCGACGCGTCGATGCTGACCGGAGAGTCGGTGCCCGTCGAGGTCGGTCCGGGCGACACCGTCGTCGGCGCCACCGTCAACGTCGGCGGTCGCCTGGTGGTACGCGCGACCCGGGTCGGCGCGGACACCCAGCTCGCGCAGATGGCGAGGTTGGTCGAGGAGGCGCAGGCCGGCAAGGCCGCCGTGCAGCGGCTGGCGGACCGGGTCTCGGCGGTGTTCGTGCCCATCGTGATCGCGATCGCGGTGGCCACCCTGGGGTTCTGGTTCGGCGCGGGAGGCGCTGTCTCCACGGCCTTCACCGCGGCTGTGGCCGTGCTGATCATCGCCTGCCCGTGCGCTCTCGGCCTGGCCACGCCCACGGCGTTGATGGTGGGCACGGGACGCGGGGCGCAGCTGGGCATCATCATCAAGGGCCCCGAGGTGCTGGAGTCCACGCGACGGATCGACACGATCGTGCTGGACAAGACCGGCACCGTCACGACCGGCCGGATGACACTGCAGGATGTCATCACCGCCGACGGCGCGGACGACACCGAGCTGCTGCGGCTGGCCGGGGCCCTGGAGGACGCCTCGGAGCACCCGATCGCGAAGGCGATCGCCACTGGCGCGGTCGAGAAGATCGGCGAGCTGCCCACGGTCGAGGACTTCCGCAACCTCGAGGGCCTCGGGGTGACCGGACAGATCAACGGGCACACGGTTCTGCTCGGGCGTGAACAACTGCTCGCCGACGAGGGCATGCCGCTGCCAGAGCGGCTGCGGCAGGCGAAGCGGGAGGCCGAGGACGAGGGCCGCACCGCGGTCGTCGCCGGGTGGGACGGTCAGGCGCGCGGTGTGCTCGTGGTCGCGGACGCTGTCAAACCGACGTCGGCCCAGGCGGTGCGCCAGCTGCGACAGCTTGGCCTACGCCCGGTGTTGCTCACCGGCGACAACCAGGCGGTGGCCCGATCGGTGGCGCGGGAGGTCGGCATCGACGACGTGATCGCCGAGGTCCTGCCCAAGGACAAGGTCGACGTGGTGGCCGGACTCCAGCAGGAGGGAAAGGTCGTGGCCATGGTCGGCGACGGTGTCAACGACGCCGCCGCGCTCGCCCAGGCCGACCTCGGCCTGGCCATGGGCACCGGCACGGATGTGGCGATCGAGGCCAGCGACCTCACCCTGGTACGCGGCGACCTGCGCGCGGCGGCGGACGCGATCCGGCTCTCGCGTCGCACCCTGCGGACCATCAAAGGGAACCTGTTCTGGGCATTCGCCTACAACGTGGCCGCGCTCCCGCTCGCCGCGGCCGCGCTGCTCAATCCGCTGATCGCCGGCGCCGCGATGGCGTTCTCCAGCGTCTTCGTGGTGACCAACAGCCTACGGCTCCGCGGCTTCCGGCCGTTGAACAAGGCTGACTGAGGCAGCGACTCACAGGTCCTGCCGGGAGCGACGCGACGTCGCTTCCGGCAGGGCCGCCGCGAAGCGGGCGCCTGACGCGCGGATCAGGACTTGACCAGGCGGGCGATCGCGTCCGACGCTTCCTTCACCTTGAGCCTGGCGTCCTCGCCGCCGGCGGCGGTCGCCTCGGCTACGCAGTGGCCCAGATGGCCCTCCAGCAGCTCCACCGCGACCGCCTGCAGCGCCCGGTTCGCCGCCGAGATCTGGGTCAGGATGTCGATGCAGTAGGTGTCGTTGTCGACCATGCGCTGCAGCCCGCG
>WHSM01000486.1 GCA_009380105.1 Micromonosporaceae bacterium | reverse complement strand
TGTCTTGACCGCGCTTCGCACCACGTCCGGCCAGATCACGGACTCGTCTACTCCCAACGCGTCACTCGCCGCCCATCGGTGCCGCGGATGTGGTGTGCGCCCTACGTCCGCGAGCCACCGGGCAACAGTCTTCTCATCGACATCGCAGGCCTTCGCAAGGTCCCGCGCTGTCATCCTCGCATCGGCCATGGCCTGACGCAGTGGGTCGTTCGCCACGTTCACAGAATAGGACGTTTTTGACGTTTTCTAAGTCCAGGTTCGAACCGTCCCTGAAGTGTCTCCCGAACGCGGTTTATACGTCGTGATCGCCTCCTTACGTTCAGTGCAAGTCCCCGACGCCGGGTGAGGCTCAGGCCCTCGGCGTCGGGTGACAACCCACCCGAAAGGACAGACGCGATGGAGGCGCTGCGCGTGAGTGAGGCATTCCCCCGGAAACCGAGCCCCCGCCACGCTCCGCCGTCACCGGAGGAGATCGAGCAGGCAAGGGCCGACTTCGCGCTGCACATCCCGTCGTTGTTCACCCGGCAGTGCCTCGCCGTGGATTGCGAAGGCTGGCCGTGCCGCCGCTACCTCAACGCCGTGGCGGTCCTCGACCGGGCCGGCCTGCTCGACGTCAACGGCCAACTCCGCGCCTAACGTCCAAGCGCCCACACTCTCTCAGGCGTGGGCGAGAGACTCACAGACCCAGCCGCACTAACTCGGTCGGTGCGTCTCCGGCGATCAGCGCGGCCCCGCAGCAAGAAGCGACGCCGGACGGCTCACGGGGCTGTCTGGGGGCGTTCCTGCGTCGCGCCACGGTCGGGGTACCGTCGAGTCACGGGGCGCCGGGCGCATCGGCGCCCCATCACCGCCCAGATGCGCCCTGGGAGGAACTCCGCGATGCCGCGCCGCGCCGTGGTCGATCCACGCTTCGCCGCTGAGCTACGCCGCCTCAGGCAGGAGCGGAACCTGTCCCTGCGCGACTTGGCGGGCCGCGCGTACGTCGCGAAGTCCACGATCAGCGAGCTGGAGAACGGGTCGAAGTCTCCCACGCTGGCGACCACGCGGGCACTAGACAAAGCTCTGTCAGCCGGTGACGTCCTCGTGGGCATGGTCTCCGAGACTTCCCGGCCGGCGACGCCCGAGCCCGCAGACGACGACGGCGACGAGGAACAGGCCCTAGAGCTGGCGCGGCGGGTCGCGGCGACCGATGTCGGCGCTGAGACCCTGACGCAGATCGAAGCCGGCATCGACGATCTCGCCACGGCGTACCCGAAGACTTCGCCCGGCGAGTTGCTACGTCGCGTGCGGCGCCACATCGGGTACGTGACCCAGCTGTTCGAGGCTCGGAAGACACTCGATGAGCATCGACGGCTGGTAGTCGCTGCCGGCTGGTTGTCGTTGCTCGCCGCGACGCTCCATATCGACCTGCACCAGCGGCCCTCCGCGGCCGCTCGGCTTCGGGTCGCCCGGCAGATGGGACAGCACGCGCAACACCGCGAGGTCCAGGCGTGGTGTGTGGAGACAGCAGCGTGGGACGCATTGACCGAAGGCGATCATCGTCAGGCGCTGCGCTTGTCGCGGGCCGCGCAGGAGGTGGCGCCGTCCGGCAGTTCGGCATTCATCCAGGCGACCGCGCAAGAGGGCCGCGCCTGCGCCCGGCTCAATGACCGGGCCGGCACGTACAACGCGCTGGATCGGATGCATCGGTTGGTGTCACCGTTGCCAAGGCCGGAACGCCCGGAGCACCACTATCAGTACGACCCGGCGAAAGCCGACGCCTACACCGCCACAACGCTCTCATGGGTTGGTGACACCGCCGCCATCGACTACGCGCGGCAGGTCATCACTCGACTCGAATCCGCCGACGACGGTCCTGCACGGCCCCGCCGAGCTGCCTCAGCCCGCCTGGATCTGGCGCTGGCGCTGCTCGCTGCCGGCGAGCCCGAGGAAGCCGAAGCTGTAACCCTGTACGCGATCGGGTCTGGCTTGCTGGTGCCGTCGAACTACTGGCGGGTCCAGGAAGTCATCAGCACCATGACGAAGCGCGGGATTCCGGGAGTCACCGAGGTACGCGACGCGTACCGGGCGCTGCTCGCCGACGGCTGAACCTGTCCGTTTGTCCGTAACGCAGCAGCGGACAGCGAACCCCTTCCTCATCACACTGCGCGTTCGTGAAGCTACCCGCATGTCCCCGGCGCCGGGTAAGGCTCTGGCCCTCGGCGTCGGGCGACCTCCACCCGAGGAGCACTGGAAGGCACGATGGAGGCGCAGCGCGTGAGTGAGGCATTCCCGAGGAGACCGGCCCCGCGCCACGCTCCGCTCACACCGGAGGATATCGAGCAGGCCAAGGCCGACTTCGCGCTGCACATCCCGTCGCTGTTCACAAGGCAATGCCTCGCCGAAGACTGCGAAGGCTGGCCCTGCCGCCGCTACGTGCGCGCGGTCGCGGTGCTCGACCGGGCCGGCCTGCTCGACGTCAACGGCCAAGTCCGCGCCTAACGTCCAAGCCGCCCACACTCTCTAAGGCGTGGGCGAGAGACTCACAGACCCAGCCGCACTAGCTCGGCCGGTGCGCCTACGGCGATCAGCGCGGCCAATGGTGGCGAGATCACGAGGCGAGAACAAGTCGGGACCGCCGTAACCGGTGATGTCCTGCAACCGCCACCACCGCCAGCCGCTGATGTTCTCGGCGGCGAGTTGATCGTCGGGCATCGCGCCGCGCGGACAGAACGCCGGGGTGCGGATCAAGAAGTAGTCGTTGATCACACCGTCGTAGCCGGCCGCGTGTCCGGGCGCGATGACCTGCTGCCGCCACACGTGTGGCGGGTGGCTCACGTGACCTTGGCGGCGATGGCCCGCGCGCACACCAGGGACTCGGTATGCGTGGTGTCCACTTCCAGGTCATAGAACACGCCTTCGTGGACCACCTCCGCCTGGGCTGCGGCCATCCCCCGGACCCGATCTCCCCGGGCGATCTCACGGCCCGCGGCGACAGCGCTCTCGCACCTGACGCCGACCCAC
>WHSM01000622.1 GCA_009380105.1 Micromonosporaceae bacterium | reverse complement strand
TCCTCGGCTTCCCGGGTGACCACGCTGACCTCGAACCCCGCGTCGGTCAACGCGTCCTCGGCAGCGTCCTGGTTGTAGCCGACCACAGACGGAACCTTGACCGTGTTGCCCAACGAGACGAACAGCTTCACGGTCTTCTCCTCGGCCAACTTGACGCCTGCCTCCGGATCCGTGCGACGCACCTCGTCCTTGGTGCCCACAGGGGCGTTGACGTACTCGACCTGGGTATTGAAGTTGAGCTTCTCGAGCGCCTTCTTGGCGTCCGCCACGTCATCGCCGATGACGTCCGGCAACTTGTGGGTCTTGTAGCCCTGACAGACGCCGATCCGCACCGGGGTGCCCTCGTTGACCTTCTCGCCGTACCCGGGGTCCTGCTTGGTGATCTTGCCCTTGTCGCAGCCGCC
The DNA here is from genome assembly GCA_009380105.1 of Micromonosporaceae bacterium. Classification (GTDB taxonomy): domain Bacteria; phylum Actinomycetota; class Actinomycetes; order Mycobacteriales; family Micromonosporaceae; genus WHSM01. Next base: position 1,154 of record WHSM01000622.1, on the reverse strand, counting down.
CCAGACGTTGTAATCCTTGGGACTGAGCCCTTTGTCTTCAAGGGTCTTCACAGCCTTCTCGACCGTCATGCCCCTGACGTCCGGCACCACGATGTCCGGCTGCGCGTTGGCCAGCCACAGCCCCGTGACCAACGCGACGAGCGCGAACACCGCGAGCATCGCCACCGCGATCAGCGCCCAGTTGGTCGCGCGGCGGCGGCCCTCGTCCGACACCCGCGCGACCGGCCGGTCAGCGTGCCGCCCCGGAGGGCCGATCAGCTGGGTGCGCTCCTCCAGCGACAGCACCGGCGTGGCCTCCACCGGGCGGCCCGCGGCGGCGCGCAGCAGGTCGGCGCGCATCTCGCCGGCGTTCTGGTACCGGTTCGCCGGGTTCTTGGCGAGCGCCTTGAGCACCACCGCGTCAACGTCCGGGGAGATCTCCGGACTCAGCTCGCTCGGCGGGTTCGGATCTTCCCGCACATGCTGGTAGGCCACGCTCACCGGGTTGTCGCCGATGAACGGGGGCTGGCCGCACATCAGCTCGTACAGGACGCAGCCGGTGGCGTACACGTCGCTGCGGGCGTCCACGGTCTCGCCGCGCGCCTGCTCGGGGGAGAGGTACTGCGCGGTGCCGATCACGGCGCTGGTGGCCGTCATCGTGGAAGTGCCGCTGGCCAGCGCCCGGGCGATGCCGAAGTCCATCACCTTGACCTGGCCCGAGCGGGTCAGCATCACGTTGCCCGGCTTGATGTCCCGGTGGATGATCCCGTGGCGGTGGCTGAAGTTCAACGCGGCGCAGGTGTCGGCGACGATCTCCAGGGCGCGGCGCGGCATGATCCGACCCTCGGCGGCTAGAACCTCCTTGAGGGTACGGCCGTTGACGTACTCCATCACGATGTACGGCAGCGCCACGCCCTCCTCGCCGCGCTCTTCGCCCGTGTCATACACCGCGACGATGGCGGGGTGGTTCAACGAAGCGGCGTTCTGGGCTTCCCGGCGGAAGCGAGCCTGGAAGGTGGCGTCCCGCGCCAGGTCGACGCGCAGCATCTTGATCGCGACGTCCCGGCCGAGCCGGAGGTCGCGTCCGAGATGCACCTCGGCCATGCCGCCGTAACCGAGCAGCTCACCGAGTTGGTATCTGCCCCCTAACAGGCGCGCCTGCTGGGTCATCCGTC
>WHSM01000306.1 GCA_009380105.1 Micromonosporaceae bacterium | reverse complement strand
TCATCTTCTCGGACTGGAGCGGTGGCTACGGTCGACTCATCATCATTCGCCACCCGAACGGCTACTACACCCGCTACGCCCACCTGGCCCGTATGCGCTACGCCGTCGGCCGGTCTGTGGTGCGCGGCGAGCAGATCGGCCTCATGGGCCAGTCCGGCAACGCCACCGGCCCGCACCTGCACTTCGAGGTCATCCGCAACGGCACCAGCTTGAACAAGTACACGAACTACGGTTGCGGCCAGTGGGTCAGCGCCAAGACTGGCATCGCAGCCAACTTCGATCTGTAGTGACCGCACCCGCCCTCCGATCGCCGTCGGACGACACGCCATCCGTCTCACGACAGTCGCAGTAGCAGAAGGAGTCCGACCGTGCCACCGCGCCGAGCCACCATCGCCGCAGTCATTCTCGCTGTCCTGCCCTTCTGCGTCGCCACACCGGCGCACGCGGCATCGAACGCCGCGGCGCCGGTGCAGGCGGCTCCGAAAGCCGCCACCCACAATCCGTGGCTCCAGCAGCGGGTGATGAACATGGCGCACTCCGGCGGGGAGTTGGAGGCGCCGATGAACACGATGCACGCGTTCAAGCGCGCCGTGGCCCTCGGAGCCGACATGATCGAGCTGGACGTGCAGTCCACAGCAGACAATCACCTGGTGGTGATCCACAACGCGACCGTCGACCAGACCACGAACGGGAGCGGCCAGGTGCGCGCCATGACGATCGACCAGGTGCGGGCGCTCGACGCGGCGTACCACTTCGTCCCGGGCGAGAGCGCGGTCCCGGGGTTGCCGCCGGAGTCCTATCCGCTGCGCGGCGTCCGCACCGGCGACAAGCCGCCGCCGGCGGGCTACGTCGCCGACGACTTCGCGATTCCCACCCTGGCCGAGGTGCTGCAGCACTTCTCGGACGTGCCGATCAACATCGAGATCAAAGGCGCCAGCGACGATGACACCGAGTCGTTCCGCCACAACGCGCGGCTGCTCGCGGCGCTGCTGAACCAGACCGGGCGCACCGACATCATCGTCACGTCGTTCCAGGATGCGGCGGTCTCGACGTTCCACCAGCTCGCGCCGCAGATCGGGCTCGCGCCCGGGGTGGACGGGGTGGCCTGGTACTACTTCTTCGGAATCCGGCCGATCGAGGGGATCGTCGCGCTGCAGATCCCGGTGCGGCAGTTCGGGGTCCGCATCGCCACCAGGTCGTTCATCGAGTACGCGCACGCCGACGGCTACGCGGTGCACGTCTGGTTCAGCGGCACGGCTCCCGACGACGAGGCGACCTACAACCAGGTGATCGACGCCTGCGCCGACGGGCTGATGCCGGCGCGTCCCACGCTGCTGGAGCGGATCCTCGACGAGCGCGGCATCGTCCGGCCGGGTCAGCCAGGCGTCGACCCCTGCGGGTAGCTCAAAACGGGTCGTACGGGCCGTGATGGCCGAGCGCCCCCGCGAGCCGACCCAGCCGCAGCCGCAGCAGCACCTTGATCAGCACGTTGCGGACGAACCACGGCAGCTGCCGCAGCAACCGCGCCCGGTCCGGCCACGACGGCGTCCGCAGCGCGAACCGGGCAAGCGAGCCGGCCCGGTCGAGGTAGGTGTGCCTGCGGCTCGGCAGCACCTTGAACAGCACGCCTGACGTGACGCCGATCGAGGAGTAGCAGTCGTGCACCAGGATCTCGCCGCCGGGCGGCTGCCACGCCGACCACCGCAGGTCGTCGGCGAACGTCCAGTAGTCGTGCTTCCCGTCGATGTACAGCAGGTCGACGGGCCGATCCCAGCGGCAGCGCAGCACGGTGCTGAACTCAGCCTCCAGGTCCACGATGTCGGCGAGCCCGGCGGCGGCGATGTGCTTGTCGAACGTGACCCGCGTGGACTGGCCGCCGAAAAGCCGGCCGTCCACGAACGGGTCGACCGCCGTCACGCGGGCGCCAACCCGGCGGGCGGCGTGCCCGAGCACGATCGTGGAACGCCCCTGGTGGCTGCCGATCTCCACCACGCGCGCGCCGCGGCGCAGGCGAAGCACGGCGTCCCAGAGCATCTCGGCCTGGTCGCGGCTCAGCCAGCCAGGGATCGCCTCGACCTGGGCCCACGCCTCGTCGAAGCTGGACACCGGAATCGCTGTCGACATGCGTACCCACGCAAATGCCTCATCGGCCGGCTGATCCGGCCGATTCTGGCCCCACAGCCTAGCCATAGCGGCGACCGATATCTACCCGCGGGTAACAACGGTCTTCACTTCTGAGGCGCGGCCAGTAGCATCAGCGGGCGATGTCGACACGGTCGGGGGTGCCTGTGTGGTCCGGAATCCTCGGACGGACTCTGCGCGCCGCCGGCACGGGGGCGACGCGGCAATGGCCCGTATTCGCGTCGCTGGTCGCGCTCACCGTGATCTCGTTCGTCCAGCTTCCCGGCAAGACCACGTTCGACACCAAGCTCGACCTCGCGGTGCGGCCGGCGGACTTCCTCGGCCGGGCGCTGCGGATGTGGAACCCCGAAGCCACGTTCGGGGAGCTGCAGAACCAGGCGTACGGGTACCTGTTCCCGATCGGCCCGTTCTTCGTGCTGGCCGACCTCGCGGGGATCCCGACCTGGGTCGCGCAGCGGCTCTGGTGCGCGCTGCTGCTCGGCGCCGCGTTCCTCGGCGTGGTGCTGCTCGCCCGCGCGCTGCGGATCGGCTCCGAGCCGGCCCGGATCATCGCCGGCCTGGCGTACGCGCTGGCGCCGAGAATGCTCACCGAGATCGGCACGCTCTCCAGCGAGATGCTCCCCGCCGCGTTCCTGCCGTGGGCGCTGCTGCCGCTGGTGCGGGCCGAGCGGATCGGCGTCCGGCGCGCCGCGGCCCTGTCCGGTGTCGCGGTGCTCTGCATGAGCGGCGTCAACGCCGCGATGGTGCTGATGGCGCTGCCGCTGCCCGGCATCTGGCTGCTCACCCGGGAATGGACCCGGCAACACGTGAGGCTGGTCGCCTGGTGGTGCGGCTGCGTCGTGCTGGCCACGCTGTGGTGGACCGTGCCGCTGCTGCTGCTCGGCCGGTACAGCCTGCCGTTCCTGGACTACGTGGAGTCGGCCGCGAACACGACAGCGCCGCTGTCGCAGTTCCAGGCGCTGCGCGGCACGAACCAGTGGGTGGCGTACGTGGTCAGCGGCGAGCCCTGGTGGCCGGCCGGCTGGACCCTGGTCGACTCCCCCGCGCTGATGGTCGCCACTGGGCTGATCGCGGCGATCAGCCTCGCCGGACTGGCCCGGCGCAATCTGCCCGAGCGCCGGTTCCTGCTGCTCGGCATGCTCGGCGGCCTGGTGCTGCTGACCCTCGGCCACGTCGGCGCGCTCGACTCCCCGATCGCGTCGCAGTGGCGAGAGCTGCTGGACGGCCCGCTCGCGCCGTTCCGCAACGTGCACAAGTTCGACCCGATGCTGCGGCTGACGCTCGCGCTCGGGTTCGCGCACGGCGCCGGAGTGGCGTGGCCATCGGTCTCACGGCGCCGCTTGGAGCTGGCCCTCACCGGTCTGCTGGTGGTCGCGGTGGCCGCCCCGGCGTGGTTGCTCATGCTGCGCCCCGGCCCCGGCTGGGACGAGATCCCGGCGTACTGGAAAAACGCCTCCGGTTGGCTCGCCGAGCACAACCCCGACCACCGCACGCTGCTGGTCCCCGCCATGGGATTCGGCGAGTACGAGTGGGGCCGCACCGTCGACGAGCCGATGCAGCCGCTCGCGGAGTCCCCCTGGGCGATCCGCAACCAGATCCCGCTCGGCTCCGAGGGCAACACCCGATTCCTGGACACAGTGGAGAGCGCGCTGGTCAACGGGCGCGGCTCACCCGCGCTCGCGGCGTACCTGGCCCGGGCCGGGGTCAGGCACGTGCTCGTGCGCAACGATGTCTACCGGGCGAAGCTGGACGCGCCCTCGCTGCAACTGATCCACTCCGCGCTGGCCGCCTCGCCCGGCATCGCACCTGTGAGGTCGTTCGGGCCCCAGGTCCGCCTGGACGCGCATCGCGGATCCAGCCTGATCGACCTCGGCCGGCGGCCGGCGCTGGAAATCTACGAGGTGTCCGGGCCGATCCACCGGGTCTCCGCCGTGGCTGTCGACGACGCCCTGACAGTCAGCGGCGGCCCGGAGTCCGTCCTGCCGTTGCTGGAGCAGGGGCTGCTCGCCCCGGACCAGCCCGCGATCCTCGCCGGCGAGCCTGCTGTGGAGCCGGTGGGGCCGCGCGTGATCACCGACGGTCTGCGACGCCAGGAGCGCAACGTGGGCCGGGTGCACGACAACGTCAGCGAGACCCTCGCCGACACCGACCCGGTGCGGCAGCAGCGACCCGCCCTGGACCTGTTGCCGCTGCCGGGCGAAGACCGGCTCACCACCGCCGACTACGACGGGGTGCGGTCGGTGCGGGCCTCGACCGCTGCCAGCTACGCCGACGCGTACGGCAGCTCGGACCCGTCCTACCTGCCGTTCTCCGCGTTCGACGGCGACCCGGCGACGCTGTGGCGCTCCTCCAGCCTGGTCGGGCCGGTCGGGCAGTGGCTCGAGGTCGAGCTGGACACCCCGCGCGTGTTCGACTCGGTGCGCATCCGGTTCTCCGACGACGTCCGGATCGCGTGGCCGGTGTCCCGCATCAGGATCAGCACGGAGCTGGGCAGCCAGGAGCACGAGGTCCCGGAGGGCCCCGACCCTCACACGTACGCGGTGCCGCCCGGCCCCACCAGCACGCTGCGGATAACCGTCACGCGCATGGTCGGCGACCGGGAGGACGGCAACGTCGGCATCCAGGAGATCGACATTCCGAACCTGGACGCGTCGCGCTCGCTGCGCGTCGCGACGGCCGGGCCGGGGACGGGGCCGCCGTCGCTGGCGTTCACCCGCGGCTCCGACCCGCGCCCGGCCTGCTTCCAGATCGCCGGGCAGGTGCGGTGCGACGCCGCCGTCGGCCGTCACGGCGAGGAGCCGCTCGGGATCAACCGGCGCTTCGTGCTGCCGGAGGGGGCCCGCTACCGGCTGAGCGCCACGGCGCTGCCCCGGCCCGGCGGCGCCCCGAGCCTCCCGGCGCCCGGCGCCGGCCTCAAGGTGAGCGCCACCTCCCACCTCGCCGGCGACCCGGCGACGTCGCCGTTCCTCGCGACCGACGGCGACCCGGACACCGCCTGGCTCGCGGACGTCACGGACCCCGATCCCACACTGCGCCTGCGCTGGAAAGGCGCCCGCTCCATCGACCGGCTCTCGCTGCGCACGCCGACGTCGCCGCGCGCTTCCCGGCCGATCGAGTTGACGCTGCGCACCCTGCACAAGAACGTCACCGTGCAGGTTCCGGACAGCGGCGAGGTGCGGTTTCCCGCGATCACCACCGACCACCTCGACGTCGACTTCCTCGTGGTGGCGCCCACTGGCCTGGATCCCCATGGCCGGGTCGACGAGGACGCCACGCTCGGGATCGCCGAGTTGACCATTCCGGCCCTGGCGGACCTCGCCGAACGCCCCGCGCCGGACACGCGGATGGAGCTGCCGTGCGGCGCCGGGCCGACCTTGCTGATCGACAGCAAGCTGCACCGCACGAAGCT
>WHSM01000235.1 GCA_009380105.1 Micromonosporaceae bacterium | reverse complement strand
TCCCACCAGGGGCGGTTCGCGCGTGGCACGCGTACCCCCGTGTGATTCGGGACGATGTCGACCAGCAGCGCCAGGCCGGCGGCGCGCAACGCCGCGACCAGCTCACGCCTCGCCTCCTCGCCGCCCAGCTCGGACGACACGCGGGAGAAGTCGACCACGTCGTAGCCGTGCGTCGAGCCGGGCCCGGCCTGCAGCAACGGCGAGCTGTACAGGCAGGTCACGCCGAGGTCGGCGAGGTAGTCCACCACGCCCACGACAGCGCTCAGGTCGAACTCCGGCGTCACCTGCACCCGGTAGGCGGCAGTCGGCGCCGAGACCACGGCTCAGACCGCCCGGGTGAGCACCAGCACTGACCGCCCGGTCAGCTTCAGCACCCCCGACGCCGCGAGGGCCACGGGCTCCGACCCCGGCGCCGCGGTGTCGATCAGCACCCGCCACGCGGCGCCGTAGTCCGCCGGCGGCAACGTGAACTCCACCGGCTCCCGGTCGGCGTTGAAGCAGAGCAGGAACGAGTCGTCGGTGACGCGCTCGCCGTGCGGGCCGCGCCCGGGGATCCCCTCGCCGTTGAGGAAGACCATCACCCATCGCGCGGCGGCGGCCTCCCAGTCCTGGGAGGTCATCACGGTGGCGTCCGGGTTGAACCAGACGATGTCCGGGACCGCGGGGCCGTGCTCGCTCGGCGCCGGTTGGCCGTCGAAGAAGCGCCGCCGCCGGAAGATGGGATGCTCGGCCCGCAGCGCCGAGAGCCGCTGCGTGAACACCAACAGCTCGTCGTCCAGGTTGCCCCAGTCGACCCAGCTCAGCTCGTTGTCCTGGCAGTACGCGTTGTTGTTGCCCCGCTGCGTGCGGCCCAGCTCGTCGCCGTGGCAGAGCATCGGCACGCCTTGGGACAGGAACAGCGTGGCGAGCAGGTTGCGCTTCTGCCGGGCCCGCAGCGCGAGGATCTCCGGGTCGCCGGTCTCGCCTTCCGCCCCGCAGTTCCAGGATCGGTTGTGGCTCTCGCCGTCGCGGTTGTCCTCGCCGTTGTCCTGGTTGTGTTTTTCGTTGTGCGACACCAGGTCGGCCAGCGTGAAGCCGTCGTGGCAGGTGATGAAGTTGACGCTGGCGACTGGCCGGCGGCCGGTGTGCTCATACAGATCGGAGGAGCCGGTCAGCCGGGAGGCGAACTCGTCCAGAGTGGACGGCTCGCCGCGCCAGAAGTCGCGCATGGTGTCGCGGTACTGGCCGTTCCACTCGGTCCACCGGGGCGGGAAGTTGCCCACCTGGTAGCCACCGGGGCCGACGTCCCAGGGCTCGGCGATCAGCTTGGCCTGCCCCACGTGCGGATCCTGCTGCACCACCTCGAAGAACGTCGACAGCCGGTCCACGTCGTAGAACTCCCGGGCGAGAGTCGCCGCCAGGTCGAACCGGAACCCGTCGACGTGCATCTCCAGCAGCCAGTACCGCAATGAATCCATGATCAACTGGAGCGAGTGCGGGTGCCGCACGTTCAGGCTGTTGCCGGTGCCGGTGTAGTCGACGTAGTGGGCGAGGTCGTTTTCGTACAGCCGGTAGTACGCCGCGTTGTCGATGCCCCGGAAGCTCAGCGTCGGGCCGAGGTGGTTGCCCTCGGCCGTGTGGTTGTAGACCACGTCCAGGATCACTTCGATGTCGGCCGCGTGCAGCGCCTTCACCATCGCCCGGAACTCCGAGACCTGCTGCCCGACGTGGCCGGTGGCCGCGTAACTGTCGTGCGGCGCCAGGTAGCTGATGGTGTTGTAGCCCCAGTAGTTGCGCATGTGACGCTGCGCCAGCCGGTGGTCGTGGATGAACTGGTGCACCGGCATCAGCTCGATCGCCGTGACTCCCAGCTTCTGCAGGTGCTCGATGATCGCCGGGTGGGCGATCGCGGCGTAACCGCCCCGGATCTGCTCGGGGATGTCGGGATGTCTCAGAGTGAGCCCCCCGGACGTGGGCCTCGTAGATCACCGTGTTGTGGTAGCGGTGGTGCGGTGGCCGGTCGTCGCCCCAGTCGAAGTACGGGTTCGTCACCACGCCTTTCGGCACATGCGGCGCCGAGTCCTCGGTGGAGGCCCGCTCTGGGTCGTCGAGCTGGTACCCGAACACCGACGGATGCCACTCCAGCTCCCCCTGCACGGCCTTCGCGTACGGGTCGAGCAGCAGCTTGCGCGGGTTGCAGCGCAGCCCGTGCTTCGGCTGGTACGGACCGTGCACCCGGAAGCCGTACCGCTGCCCGGGCTGGATCCCGGGGAGATAGCCGTGCCACACGAAGCCGTCCACCTCGGGCAGCTCGACCCGGGTCTCGGTGAGGCCGTCTCCGTCCTCGTCGAAGAGGCAGACCTCGACCGCCTCGGCGGCCTCGGAGAACAGCGCGACGTTGACGCCCGTGCCGTCGTAGGTGACCCCGAGCGGATACCTGCGGCCGGGCCAGATCTCCACGGGCGCTCCTTGCCTCCACCGATGATCGCGTCCGATCCGACGCTAATCCATTCCGGGCGCGCGACAAACGCGGTTCGCGCGATCCGCCCGAATTCCGACCGCGGTAGGTTGCGGCCGCGGCCATGATCGCGTTGTCTCGACACCATGGCATGGGACGTGCGCGGCAAGACCGTCGTGGTGACCGGCGCCACCAGCGGCATCGGCCTGGAGGCTTCGGCGCAGCTGGCCGGGCTCGGCGCCGCGGTCACGATGGTGGGCCGGGATCCGGCGCGAACGTCGGCGGCCGCGGCCGAGGTGACCCGGCGCGCCGGATCGGCGCCGGTGACCACGCTGCTGTGCGACTTCGCCTCGCAGGCCGCGATCCGGCGGCTCGCCTCCGAGATCCACGAGCGTCACGACCGGCTCGATGTGCTGGTGAACAACGCGGGCGCCGTGAACAAGACCCGCCGGGTGACCTCGGACGGCATCGAGGCCACGTTCGCGGTGAACCACCTGGGTTACTTCCTGCTCACCAATCTGGTGACGGACCTGCTGACCCGCAGCGCGCCGGCTCGGGTGGTCACGGTCGCGTCGGTCGGTCACCGCGCCGGCACGATGGACTTCGACGACCTCGGGTACGAGCGCGGCTACTCGATCATGAAGGCGTACCAGCGGTCGAAGCTCGGCAACGTCCTCTTCGCCCACGAGCTGGCCCGGCGGCTCGCCGACGTCGGGGTCACGTCGAACGCGCTGCACCCCGGCGCGGTCGACACGAACATCTGGTCCGGCGCGCCGCTGTGGGCCAGGCCGATCATCGCGCTGGCGTTACGCCCGTTCTTCATCAGCGCGGAGCGAGGCGGCGAGCGGATCACGGAGCTCGTCGCTGACCCGGCGCTGGAAGGCGTCACCGGGGCGTACTTCGAGGACGGCAAGCGGGTGGAGCCGGCCCCGCTGGTCCGGGACCAGGATCTGGCGAGACGCCTCTGGGACGTCAGCGAACAGCTGGTGGGCCTGGGCACCCACTCGTGAGGCGGTCTAGGCCACCACCAGGGACGGGGGCCACTCGGCGGCCGGCGCCGTGTGGACGTCCTCGCTCGCCGCGACCAGGCGCTCGACCGCGCACGCCAGCTCGGCCTGCGGCAGCGTGAACGGCAGCCGCAGGTACTGCTCCAGCACCCCGTCGACGCCGAACCTCGGCCCCGGCGCCAGCCGCAGGCCGTGCGCCTCGGCCGCGCGCACGAGAGCGCTGCTGATCGGCGCGTCCAGCTCCAGCCACAGCCCCACGCCGCCGGACGGGAGCCGGAACCGCCACTGCGGGAGCCGTTCGGCGAGCGCGGCGGCGAGGAAGTCTCGCGCCTGCGCGAACGCGTGCCGCCGCCCGTCGAGCACCTGCTCGCGGCGGGCCAGCAGCCGCACCGCGATCAACTGCTCCAGCACCGGACTGCCCAGGTCGGTGGCGGCGCGGGAGGCCGCAAGGTGGATCAGCAGCGACGCCGGTCCCCGGATCCAGCCGATCCGCAGCCCGCCCCAGAACGCCTTGCTCATGCTCCCGAGGCTGAGCACCCGGCCATGCCTGTCGTGGGCCGCCACGGGCGGCGGGAGCGGGTCGGCCGCGGTGTCCAGGGTCAGCTCGGCGAAGGTCTCGTCCACGATCACCATCGCGCCGGCGGCGTGCGCGGCGGCAACCAACCGGGAGCGCACCTCGGCGGGCATCACATGGCCGGTCGGGTTGTGGAAGTCGGCGCACACGTACGCGGCCCGGGGCCGGACCTGCCGCACGGTGTCGGTGAGCAACTCCGCGTCCCAGCCGTCGGGGCCGAGCCCGTAGCTGGCGACCCGCAGCCGCTGGGCCCGGGCGGCCTCGGGCGCGTTCGGGTAGGTCGGCGACTCGATCAGCACGGTCTCGCCGGGCCCGGTCAGCAGACGCAGCAGCAGGTCGTAAGCCTGCTGGGCGCCGCTGGTGATCACGATCTGGGCCGGCGAGGTGGGGAGGCCGCGTGCCGTGTAGCTCTCGGCGACGGCCTCGCGCAGCGGGGCGATGCCCATTGGGAAGTAGCCGTGGGCGCTGGCGTACCGGGGCAGCTCTTCGGCGGCCTCCGCGACCGCCTCAGGCAACACGTCCGGGGCGGCGGGGGCGGCGAAACTGAGGTCGAGCAGCTCGGCTTCGTCGTACCGGGTCAGCAGGCCGGCCGGGGTCAGCCGGTGGTCCTCCGGCAGGGCGGTCCAGCTTCCGGCGCCACGCCGGCTGCGCAGGAAGCCTCGCTGCCGCAGTGTCCGGTACGCCGCCGAGACCGTGGTGCGGCTGCTGCCGAGCGCGACGGCGAGCTCCCGCTCGGCGGGCAGTCGCAGCTGCAGCGGCAGCCGCCCGTCCACGAGCAGGCCGCTCAAGGCCCTGGCAAGCGCCTGGTACTCGGGACCGGCACCGCGCCAATCGGCGAGCAGACGCGCCAGTTGGGGGCCGCGAATCGTGCGAGTGGCCATGTCAGCGAGCCAGTTCTCTAAGATTGGCTATCGAAAGGGGGCTATTTGCCATCCACACTGGCAGTTATGGCTTTCCTGGTCAAGCTCAGCAGCGCGCTCTCCGGTCGCCGCCTCACCCGCCGTCTGACCCAGCTCTACCTCGGATTGATCCTGTACGGCGTCAGCATGGCGCTGCTGGTCGAGTCGACCCTCGGCCTGGACCCGTGGGACGTGCTGCACCAGGGCCTGGCCGTGAAGACCGGGCTGCGGTTCGGCTGGGTCGTGATCGCGGTGAGCGTGTTGCTGCTGCTGGCGTGGATCCCGCTGCGGCAACGTCCCGGCTTCGGCACGCTGAGCAACGCGATCGTGATCGGGCTCGCCGTCGACGCGGCGCTGGCGTTGCTGCCGACGGTGGAGCCGCTGGCGCTGCGCTGGGCGTTCCTGATCTCCGGCATCGCGCTGAACGGCGTCGCGACCGGCCTCTACATCGGAGCCCGACTCGGCCCGGGCCCGCGCGACGGCCTGATGACCGGGCTCGCGGCCCGCGGACACTCGATTCGCCTGGTCCGCACCGCGATCGAGGTGTCCGTGCTCGTCGCCGGCTTCCTGCTCGGCGGCACGGTCGGCATTGGAACGCTCTTGTACGCCATGAGCATCGGCCCGCTCGCCCACATCTTCATCCCACTGCTCACCGTCCCTGAGAAGGCGCCACCGGTCATCGAGCCGGCCACCAGTGCGGCTGCGGGGTCCGTCGCCGCGCCGGCGCAGGTCGTGAGTCGCGAGTGCGCGGCGGAGTCGGCGGCGTGAGGGAGCCGGGCGGTGGGCCGGCATGTGCCGACCCACCGCGGGGAGCATCTGGATCAGGTGAAGATCACAGGTTTCGCCAATTGATCACAGGTTTCGCCAGTAGAGCATGTTGTTGTAGACGGGCTCGTTGATGCGGGTGCCGTGGTTATTGCTGGAGTGAGGCCAACTGCCGTGCAGGCCGTAGGCGTGGATGCCCATCGAGCAGTAGCCGCAGCCGGATCGGTACTGGTACACCGGGCTGCCGCTCTGGCCGCCGAAGGTGTCGTTCTGGTAGAAGATCTGCCGTGCCTGGGTCACACGCACGCTGTCGACGTGCCGCCAGTGGGTTCCGGACGGCTTGTCACCCGGGTAGCCGCTGACGGTGGTGGAGTATCCGGTGAGCGAGGCGCTCTGCCACCAGAACCCGAACCAGCCGACGGTGTTGCCGATGGTGCAGTTGAGCTTGATGGCGCCGTAGTCGTACTGCTCGTCGCGGCTCTGGGTCCAGCCATTGACGGAGTGCAGGCTGCGCGCGGTGCAGTAGCCGTACGGGGAGGAGGAACCGTCCCGGCCGGGGTAGATCCGCCATGTCCCGCTACGCCACGCGCCGCCGCTGCCGCCGGTGTGGACGCAGTGCCCGGCGGTGGCGAGGACATCCGGACCGTACAGCCAACCGGTGCACAGCTGGGAGCCGTTGAGCGTGATCATGGCGATGGCGCGGGTGGGGAAGCTGGTGGTGGGGGTGACCCGCCAGCGGCCGTCCGGGCCGATGACGCTCTCGGCTCCGACGTCGCCCTCCGCGCCGGCCCCGTAGGGCTTGACCTTGTTGTCACTCCGGGACGCGCCGTTGCCGGCCCGCTTGCCTGTGCCTTCGTACGCTGACACGCTTCGCGAGGCAGCGGCCATGTCGACCGCTGCGCCGACCGAGCCGTCACTGCTGGTCGCGGTGTTCGGGTCGATCCGCTTGGCGCTGGCCGGCGAGGCCAGCATGCCGGCCGCCACAGCGGTGGTGGCTCCGACCACCAGCGCCGCTCGCAGCCAGCGGCCACGTCCCGTGCGATTGAGTCTCACGTAGTCCTCCTTCGTCCGGCTCCCGGCCCGGTTCTCGGGCGCGGTGAACCCACACCGGAATGTGTGAGTGGATTCGCGGGCCGGCGCTTCGTCGCGACGT
>WHSM01000468.1 GCA_009380105.1 Micromonosporaceae bacterium | reverse complement strand
GTACGGGTCAGGCGGTTGCCCACTTCGACAGGCAGGTCTTCAGGTCGGCCTTGACCTGCTGACCCCGGTCGACGATCACCGGGATCCGCTGCAACACCGTGCCGTTCTGCTCGCAGGTCAGCGTCCAGGTCTCGATCAGGCCGTCGCCGACCTCCTTGTCCTCGCCGTTGAACAGCGACGCCGTCAGATCCCACGTCGGCGTCACGGAGGCGAAGTTCTCCACCCGCAGCACGTACGTGCCCTGCTCGGGGTTCTGCAGCAGCACCCGCTCCTTCTCCGTGACGAAACTGGTGGAGCTGCCGACTTCGGTGAGCGTGCCGTCGGCCGCCTTGCGGTACACGTACAGGTCCATGTCGTCGGGCGTGGGCCAGTCGAGCTTGACCTCCAGGATGTCGGCGTCCTGGTCGACGACGAACTCCTGGTCCGTCTGCTGCGACGGCAGCGTCGTGCCGGAGTAGGTCTCCTGCTTCAGCGGGTCGCCGGAGATCAGCCGCACCTGACGCTTCTGCACGATCGGCCGGGTCGACGGGTTGACGTGCCAGGTGTACTTGCCGTTCGAGCCGACCTTCATCGTGGTGTCGAGGGTGTCCTTGATCGACCCTTCCCAGGTGGGCGTGGCGAAGCTCTTCTTCAGCCGCAGCGTCGCGCCCGCCGGGGCCTTGCCGGCGATCATGGAGTGGGTCGTGGCGTCCACGGCGTTCTCCAGCGCGATCAGGAAGGCCTCACGGTTGCCCTTGCCGGCGTACTCGCCGGCGCCGAGGTACTCGCCGACGACCTTCTCGTACGGCGGGTGGAACTCGTCCGGCCCGATTTCGAAGGTGTAGCCGAAGCCGCCGGTGGCGTTGTACGACCAGTCCTCGGTGGTGCCGGTGGTGTCGTACAGCTCCCAGCCGTGCTGGCTGGTGTAGCCGTTCTGCGCGGCCATCCTGTCGCCGAGGGCCTTCATCGCGGCCTCGTCCGGCGCGTTGCCCACCGGCTCGCCGTCCGGCCCGATGGTGTCCGGGGCCACGCCGTTGGGGCGCAGCACCAGGTTCGAGAACGTGTGGTTGGTGATCAGCGTGGTCACCTGCCGGCCGCTGACCAACTCCCGCACGGCCTGCGTCTCCGGCTCGGAGAACGGACCGGCCCCCCGGTAGGTCGGGTCGGCGGCGTTGTCGGACGCGCCCGGGCCGCCCCAGAGGCCGCCGTAGTTGCGGTTGGTGTCGATGCCGGCGCCGAAGCCGCCGGGGCTGCCGGCCGCGCACTCGCCTGCCGCCGGCTCCTGGCCGTCGACAATCCGGCAGTTCTTCCGCTTGTACGCGTTGCCAGGCGTGCCGAGGATCGAGGCGGTGCCGCCGTCGTCGACCTCGCGCAGGTCGATCAGGTGGCCGTCGTCGACCGACTTCTGGAACCCGTCGGGGTTGGCCACCGGCACGATGATCACGCGTGACGTGTTCAGCAGGTCGGTGATCCGCTGGTCCTTGCCGTAGTTCTTCGCCAGGTCGTACGCGAACTCGATGGCGTGCTCGCCGGACGGCCACTCCCGGGCGTGGTGCAGACCGAGCATGACGAACACCGGGCGCCCGTCCTCCGGCGCGTTGACGTTCTTGCCGAGCTCCACCCCGTAGATCGTCTTGCCCTCGAGGCTCTTCTGGGGCAGCGTGATCCGCTTCGCGAGGTCGGGCCAGAGCGCGGGGATGCGACGCAGGTCGTCGTTGTAGTCGTCCAGCTTACGGTACCGGTTCTGACCGGACGGCAGCGGCGACTCGTCGTTGGCGGCGGCGTACGCCTTGTTCGCCTTGTTGACCCGCGCCAGCCGCAGCGCGAGATCCGGCACCTGCACTGTCCAGGTGAAGCCGGCTTCACGCAGCGTGGCGACGTCCGCGGCGTTGTAGAGCACGACGTCGATGGAATCGCGGTCGGCGCGCTCGGTCAGGTCGAGTCCGAGGGTCTGCAGTTTCAGCTTGTGGTCACGGGTCGGGGTGTCGACGGAGACCAGTTGGATCGGCGCGGGGTCGGCCGTCTCGGTGGCGCCAGCGGATGTGCTGAGCCACACCGCGAAGACCGCGGCGGCGGCCAGCGCGACCCGGCCGCGCCTCAGCGTGAAGGGGTTGAACACGGGACCTCCAAGGTGGGGGTGACGCTCGCCTGCCGGAGTCAGGCGCGTTCCGCGCGACAGGCACGCGGCGTGCTGTCGGGGGCGACAAGTCCGGGGACCGTATACAGAGCGTGAGCCCTCACACACGAGGACCGACCAGGAAGACCGGGATTCCCCTTCGATCGGACCACGCGCGATCTACGCCCCCGGCGCGAAGAGGCGAGTCCCGTGACGCGCCGGTCGGGGGTCCGAAACGTCACGGGACTCTGCCTTCACCATCGCCCCTGCCCTACAGGGCGTTACAACGTCGTTTAGAGATTTTTTGGCGGGCGTCAGCCTTCGTGCACGTGCGGGCTGGACGCGATCTCCGTGCCGTCATCGAGGACTGAGAGCTCGAAGTCGGCGAAGATGTTCGGCGCGGCCGTCTTCAGTTGCCGCAGGCACTCCACCGCCAGCGCGCGGATCTCCACGTCGGCGTGCTCAGTCGCGCGCATCCCGATGAAGTGCCGCCACGCCCTGTAGTTGCCGGTGACCACGATGCGGGTCTCGGTGGCGTTGGGCAGCACGGCGCGCGCCGCCTGCCGCGCCTGCTTGCGGCGCAGGGTGGCGTTCTCGACGCCGGCGAACTTCTTCTCCAGTCCTTCCAGCAACTCGTTGTACGCGGTGAGCGCCGCGTCGGAAGCGGCGGCGAACCGCTCGGACAGCTCGGGGTCGGAGGCGATCACGTCGGGCGCCACCATCGCGGCGTCCCGCTCGGGCACGTACCGCTGGGAAAGCTGGCTGTACGAGAAGTGCCGGTGCCGGATCAGCTCATGGGTGAGGGAGCGGGACACCCCGGTCATGTAGAACGTCACCGAGCCATGCTCCAGCACCGACAGGTGGCCCACCTGGATGATGTGGTTGATGTATCCGGCGTTGGTGGCAGTGGCCGGGTTCGGCTTCTTCCACGACTGGTAGCAGGCGCGCCCCGCGAACTCGGCCAGCGCCTGCCCGCCGTCGGCGTCGGTGGACCACGGCACGTGCTCCGGCGGCTGGAACTGGGTCCACGCGATCAGCCTGACCTGCGGCGACACGATCTCAGGCACGGTTCCTCGCCTCCCGGGGATTGCGCTGG
>WHSM01000492.1 GCA_009380105.1 Micromonosporaceae bacterium | reverse complement strand
GACGCCGACCTGAGCGCCAACACCACCCGTCACCTCGTCGCCGACATCGAGCGGCTCCGCGACCACTGCGGGATCGAGCGGTGGCTCGTGCTGGGCGGCTCGTGGGGCACGACGCTCGGGCTCGCGTACGCCGAACAGCACCCCGACCGGGTCTTGGAGCTGGTGCTCTTCAGCGTCGTGACCACCACCCGTCGCGAGGTCGAGTGGGTCACCCGGGACATGCGGCGGTTCTTCCCCGAGGCGTGGGCGCGGTTCCGCGACGGCGTCCCGGAAGCCGAGCGCGACGGCAGCCTTGTGGAGTCGTACAGCCGCCTGCTGCATGACCCGGATCCGGCCGTGAGGGAAAGGGCCGCCAAGGACTGGTGCGACTGGGAGGACACCCACGTGGCCGTGCGCGCAGACCACAAGCCGGACCCTCGCTACCAGGATCCGAGGTTCCGGATGTGCTTCGCGCGCCTGGTCACCCACTACTGGCGGCACGCCGGGTTTCTCGACGACGGCGCGCTGCTGCGCGACACGCGGAAGCTCGCCGGCATCCCAGGAGCGCTGATCCACGGCAGGCTGGACGTGAGCAGCCCGCCGGACATCGCGTGGGAGCTGTCCCGAGCATGGCCGGACGCCGAGTTGACGCTGATCGACGACGCCGGCCACGGCCTGGCGCAGCTGAGCGCGAGGCAGGCCGTCCTCACCGCGATAGACCGCTTCGCCGAGCGGGGCTGAGAGACCAGGCCATGGGCGTCTACTCGTCGGCCATGACAGGCCAGCAACCGGCGTCCTCCTCCAGGTCCGCCAGCGCCGCTTCGAGACGGTCGATGGCGTCGTGCCGGGTCGCTGGGTAGCCGACGTTGCTGACGCTGCCTTCCTCGCCGCCCAGTCGCCAGGCGTACGTGAGCGGCGCGGCGTCGTGCATCTGGTCCGCTGGACTGTCGGCGCTGGCCGGCAGGCCGCTGCTCACCACGGCCTGCCTGGCCGCCGCGACCTGCTCGGAGGTGAATCGGCACAACTCGGTCCGCTCGTCGCCCTCGAGCGCCTCGACCCGCCCGTCTTCGTAGTAGATCTGGCTTCGCGTTACGCCGAAGTGAGAATCCACGTACCACCACGCCAGGTACGCGCCGACCGGCAGCAACTCCGTGCTCATTCCACGACCCAGCCCTTGCTCGTGATGGAGTTCAGGGACTGGAGGAAGTACGTATAGTGCCCCGGTGTCACCTCCGAGCCGCGGGACATGATGCTCGGGCTGTCGTGCACCAGCATCTCCTCCGCGGCGTCCTCGCCGACGGTGTCCTTGACGTCCTGGTGTTGATCCTGCTGGTCATCGTGCTGTGGCTGATCGCCCTGAAACTTCTGCCGGAACCCCTTCTTGTGGGCGTCCTCCTCCACGTACTCGTCGCCGAAGCCGAACATGTGCCCCGCTTCGTGCGCGGCGACGTTCTGCGACACCTTGCCGTGCGGACTCACCGACGCGGTGACGTCCACACGACGGAACTTGGCGTCTGTGCTGGCGTTGCTCTCTCCCACGCTGAGACTGATCTGCGGCTGCAGACCCAGCTCCTCGGAGATCCGATCGGCGACCACGCCAGCCCGGCGCAAAGCCAGGTCTGAGTTGTACGCCGCCGAGCCCGGTGAGGTGGCACGGCCGGTGAAGCCGAAGCTGATCTTGTCGACCGACACGGCGAACGATCCGCCCGGCTCGCGTAGTCGACGGAACCGGCGCTTGAACTCGTCGATGCCTGCCCGCACCTCGGAATTGATGTCAGCGCTGTTGTGGTCGAAGGACCCGAGTTGGCGGATCAGCTGTTTGCGCTGCGCGCGATCGAAGGTCACTGGCTCGTCGGGGTCGCGCGCGTCCAGCAGCGCGGTCTTGGTGTCATCGAACCCACCCGAGACGACGGATCGAAGCCTGGGCGCGCCGCGAGGCACCCACTGGGCGTAGACGACCGTGTGCGCCTGCCCGGGGTCCTCGACATGCTCGACCTCCACGTCACACGTGGCGCGGTGTGAAGCAAACGCCGGATCCCTCAGCGCGAACTTGTGCTTCTTGCCCCAGCCGTCCCGTACCGCCTTGGCGAACTTCCCCACCCATTTCTTCTTCTCGTCGGATGGGAACGCGAAGTCCTTGAGCTGTTCCTTGGTCCATTTGTGCTTCTTGCCGCGGAACTCGGGTCGGCGCATCATGCCGCGCGTGAAGTCCCGGAACTCGACGTGGACACGCAAGGTGATCGTCACCTTTCCCACGGCTGGGCTGGGCCCGACCGGCTCGTAGAACAGGTCGAAGCGGGGGGTGATGTCCATGAATCTCGTATTGCCGAAGTCGGGCAGGCGCAGTGGGGGCGACGGCCGCGTCACCGGGCCAGCCGGCGCGGGGACCAACCCTGGCGCCTGCCGCTGAGCGACGACGCCGTCCCCAAGGCGACCGCGCAGCAAGTCGGCAGTGACAGCGTTGCCGGCAGACGCCTGCAACGCGAGCACATCGCGGATCGACGGCGCACGCCGCCCCTGGCCGGCCGCGCCTGTCACCTCATCTTGTGCGCCCGTCGTGGTCTCCGCCCGCGCCCGCGGCGATCGTCCCTGTTGGTCTGGTTCCGCCTTCCGGTGGGCGGGTTGATGGGTCCCCACCGCAGCAGCGTCACCTGTCGGCCGGCCAACAGACCAGCGCCCCCAGGGCCAACCTTTGGGCAGGACAGCCGACCCGAACGGGCACGGGCTGTGGGGCCGTCACCACAGCCGACTGATCCGCTCCGCTCGCTTCGCCACTGCCAGATACGGAGCTAGTGGAGCCGGGTGATCCGGTTCTTCGGATCCGGTGACACCGGCGAGCGCTTGGCCAGGTACGCCTCCAGCGCCTCCAACTCCGAGCCGCCGACGACCCGATCGCGGCCCTCCCGAAGCACCGGGAAGCGGTCGCCTCCGGCGGCGAGGAACGAGTTCACCGTGATCCGGTAGGAGGCCTTCGG
>WHSM01000153.1 GCA_009380105.1 Micromonosporaceae bacterium | reverse complement strand
TGGAAGGACGTAAAGATGCAGGTCAAGACTAGCCCCAGTCCGACATCAGCGGACAGGTCTCACGCTCCCCTCGCCCCGCTGATGGTGTGGCGTGTGCTGGGCGAGCTGAACTACGGCCAGTTGACCCAGGCGCTGTACTTCACTGAGGAGCTGCTGCCTGAGCCCAGCCCAGATGTGCCACTGGAAGACGTGGCGGCGCTGGCCGCCAAGAGCGTGCTGACCCTCGGTCTGTCGACAGTGATCCGGTTGGACGAGTCATACCGGCGGATGGCGCTGGAGATGCTGGAGCGCCCGGACACCGAGGAGACGGCCGCCGCGTGGCGTGAGGATACGCGGGACTGGTTCCCGCGCGCCGAGCACCACAAGCGGGCTGAGCGGTGGGCGTGGCGTCTGGCCTTCGCCGGGACGGTGGTCGCGTGAAGGCCGTCGACCTCTCCCCCGGACCCACCCAAACCGCGCTGACCGACAGTGAGTCGCGCTGGGCGCGGCGGGCGCGGGAACTGCTCACCGAACGCGCTACGGACTACTTCGACAACCCGCTTCGGGCCTACGAGCGGGCTGGCCAGATGGACCTGATGGTGGCCGAGCTGCTGGCGACGGTGGATCGGCTGGCCGCCACGCAGAAAACCAGGGGGCAGGCATGAGGGCAACGACTCAGGTCAACGGACACCAACCCTCAGACCTGGCCGGACCCGGTCAGGCCCGTGACGTTTCCCCCTCGACGAGTGCCCGCCTCACGCGTGACGTTTCCCGCCGGCGAAACGGCGAGTCCGCGGCCGAAACGTCACCCGATGAAACCCACCAGGACCAGGTGCCTTCTGTCACCAGCGAACCGGCGTCGAGTGCGTTTCGTCAGGTAGACACCCACGCAAGCCCGGACCCCGGACGCCGGATCAGGTTGACCCCGGCGTCTTCGATCCGGATGCGCCCGGTGACCTGGACCTGGCAGGACCGGATCCCGTCCGGCGCTATCACCGTGATCCCAGGCCGGGAAGGCATCGGCAAGTCCCTGACCCTCGCCTGGCTCACCGCCCAGATCACCCGAGGCTCGCTGCCAGGCCGCCACTACGGCGAACCCAGGCCCGTCATCTACGCCGCCACAGAAGACTCCTGGTCTCACACCATCGGCCCGCGCCTGTTCGCGGCCGGCGCGGACCTGGACCTGGTCTACCGCGTCGATGTGGAGCATGACGGCGCGGCAGATCAGCTCACCCTGCCCCGCGACTGCGCTGAACTCGCTGTCGAGATCAACGCCCTCGGTGTCGCGCTGCTGGCCGCCGACCCGCTGCTGTCGCTGATCCACGCCAGCATCGACACCCACCGAGACCGCGACCTCCGCACCGCCCTCGAACCCCTCGCCCGCCTCGCAGACCAGACCGGATGCGCCGTCGTCGGCCTGGCGCACTTCAACAAGTCCGCCTCACCCGACGCGCTGAACCTCATCACGGGCTCACGCGCCTTCTCCGCCGTCGCACGCGCCGTCATCGCGATAGCTCGCGACGCCGACGCCGACGACGGCTCGTGCGTGATGTCGCAGGCCAAGAACAACCTCGGACGCCTCGACCTGCCCTCGCTGCGGTACGTCGTGGAATCCGCCGAGATACCCACCGACGAAGGCCCCGCCCACGTCGGCCGCCTCACCTTCACCGGCGAATCAGAGCGCAGCGTCGCAGACATCCTCGGCGACGGCGCTGCCGGGGACGGCGATACCCGCGCCGAGCGCGACGACGCCGCCGACTGGCTGCGCTGCTACCTGACCCAGAACGGTGGCGAGGCGGCATGGACAGACATCCGCAAGGCCGCCCGAGCGGACGGCATCGCAGAGCGCACCCTTCAGCGCGCGAGGAGCCGCGCTGGCGTCCGAAACGAGCGCACCGGTTACCCAGCGCGAGCGGTGTGGCGACTCGATCCCGAACACACAACGTCATCAGCTACGCCAGTTGCGCCACAGTCGCGCCAGTTGCGCCACGTTCCGAGTCCTGGCGCAACTGGCGGAACTGGCGCAACTGGCGGCCCCTCATCACAACCCGTCACCAGCCAGAGCAGCCTCTACGACCTTGAAGGGGGTGACGCGGCGTGAGCGCCACCGCCTACCAGACCGCGCGGGCCGACCAGGTCCAAGCCGCCACCAGCGACGCCCGCCGAGTGCTCAACCGAGCCGCCGAGAGGAAGGGAACCACCCTGCACAACCACGTCACCGATACCTGGCTGCGTGCCCAGGCCCAAGCCCTCACCGACGCGCTACACGCCGGCACCATCCGAGCCTGCTTTCACCTCGCAGGCTCCCCCGACGTCGGACACGCCGCCGTCTGGCGACCCGGCCTCATCGTCTGCGCCGACTGCACACCAGCACTGACCCCCACCACCGAAGAGGACGCCACCTGCGACCGCTGCCGACGCCACGCCAACCCGATCCACGCCGGAGTGATGACCGTCGGCCCCATCCTGCTCGGCTACGGCCTGTGTCGCAGCTGCGGCACCGAAACCGGCCTCGTTGCGTCGGAAGGAGGCTGCCGTGGCTGAGCGATACCTGTCGGTTGCCCAGGTTGCTGACATCCTCGGGACGACGGAGCGGTTTCCACGCCGGCTGATCGAAGAACGGCGGATCGAGTTCAAGCGGTTCGGTCGGCATGTGCGAATCGCTGAGAGCGTCCTCAACGCCTACATCGAGGAATGCACCGTCGTGCCCATTCGTCGGCTTCCGTCCTACCGGAGGGCTGCCTGATGAGCGGCAACGAGAAGGGGCGCAAGCGCAGATTCGGCAGCGTCCGCAGGCTGCCCTCTGGAAGGTTCCAAGCCAGGTACACGGGGCCGGACGGCCTGACTCGCACGGCTCCCCGGACGTTCGAGACTCAACGATCGTCTGCCCAGTGGTTGGTTGAGACGGAAGCCGAAATGCTGCGGGGTGAGTGGTTGGACCCCGATGCGGGGAAGGTGCCGCTGGCCGAGTACGCAGACCGGTGGGTGCGTGAGCGCACCCTTAAGACTCGCACGCGAGAGGAGTACGAGCGGCATCTGCGGCTACACGTCCGGCCGTACCTCGGACACGTGGCCGTGAACGAGATGACGCCGGCAAAGATTCGAACCTGGCGCGCCGATCGACTCAATGACGGCGTGGGGGAGTCGACTGTGGCGAAGACGTACAGGATTCTCCACGCCATCTTCACTACCGCCGTCGATGATGACGAACTGATACGACGGAACCCCTGCCGGATCAGGGGAGCCGGGCAGGACAAGGCCGAGGAACGACCGACAGCCACACTTGATCAGGTCTTCGCGATTGCTGAGAAGATCCAACGCCGCTACCGGTTGCTCGTCCTACTCGCCACGTTCGCACAGCTCCGATTCGGCGAACTGGTTGCACTGAGACGAAGCAGCGTCGACCTTGCCGCGATGGAGCTGCGGGTACGCCTCGCAACAGCCGAGATGGCGGACGGAAGCCAGGTGGACGACGACCCGAAGTCAGAGGCAGGGAAACGGCCGATCAGCCTGCCACAGGCGCTCCGGGGCGACATCGAGCTGCACCTGGCCACCTTCGCCCAGCCCGGCCGGCACGGACGCCTCTTCATCGGCGCACAGGGTGGCATTCCACGCCGCCGGAACTTCAACCGAGTGTGGAAGAAGGCGCTGAAGGAAGCAGGCATCCCGGATGACATGGGGCTGCACCTTCACGACCTACGGCACACGGGCAGCACGTGGTCTGCGCAGAGCGGAGCCACGCTGAAGGAGCTGATGGCGCGCATCGGCCACTCCAGCACCCGCGCGGCCATGATCTACCAGCACGCGAACCGGGAACGCGATCAGGCGATCGCGGCGGCGCTCGACGTCCTGATCGAGGCTGCACGCGGCGAGATCCCGGCCTGATCTGGCACAGGTCTGGCACATAGCCGGCTCACGCACCCCGACAGCGAAACGCCCTGGCGGGCCGATCTACGGCCTGACCAGGGCGTTTCGTTGTGTCTGAGAACGGGTGGAGCTGAGGGGACTCGAACCCCTGACCCCCACACTGCCAGTGTGGTGCGCTACCAGCTGCGCCACAGCCCCATGCACGCGCTCACGCGCGGACACCGAGCAAGTGTACACATCAGGCCGGCTGCCACGTGGCGGGGATCAGGTGTGCAGTTGCCCCCGGACCGCTCCGGCCCCGAAGTCCGAACTGTGCACGTTGACGTAGTACGCGGCAGGGTCTTTCAGGATCGCGAGAGCGAGGTCCCGGTCCACGCTCGCGCAGTCGGAGCTGCTGCCGGTGGTGGGGGGCACGAGCGGCACCACGACCGGGCCAGGCTCCCCTGGCGGCGCCACATGGATGTGCGCTGCGGTCACGTCCTCGACGTTCTCGACTGTGAGCGTGTAGCAGATCTGCTCCTGTCCGGGATTGACCCGCAGCACGGCTGTGCCGGAGCCGTCCGGGTCGCCGGGGCCCGGCGCCTCCTGCGCCCCGGTCATCTCCGCGAGCAGTGTCCGGCCGCCGTCGTCAGCCGCAGCGGCGGCGCCCCACGGGCCCGCTAACAGCACCGCCCCGAGCCCCACGGCGAGAAACACCCGAATTCTAGTGGTACGCATACAGCCACCTCCGCGATCTGCCCCGACCGGCCTCTGAAATCAATACGGATCAGCGACGGCGCCGGATTGCGGAGCCGTCGAAGTAAAGCCGAACAGTCAGCCGGGTCGAGCCGATGACCCGACCAGTCAGTTGAGCGACGGATCCGTCGGGAAGTGGGCGACCGCGGCGGTCAGGCCGCCCTGGCGGCGCAGCACCATCGACCACAGGTCGTCGGGGTGCGGGAAGAACGCGTCGCTGGGCAGCGCGTCGAACACGAACCACGACCCAGTGTCGATCTCCGACTCCAGCTGGCCGCCGTCCCATCCGGCGTACCCAGCGAACACCCGTACCCCGTCCAGGGCTTCTCGCAGCCCATCGGGGTCGCGGGACAGGTCGACGGTGCCGACGGGGCCGGTGACGGGGCTGAATCCGCTCGGGTCGACGCCCGGCCGGCTGCGGGCCAGGCAGATCGCCGCCTCCGGCTGCACCGGGCCACCCTCGAAGACCACGGGCGGGTTGCCGGCCAGGGAGCCCCACCCGCCGAGCACCTCGCTGACGGGAACCTCGGTGGCCCGGTTGAGCACCACGCCGAGCGCGCCGCCCGGCTCGTGCGCCACCAGGAGCACGACGGTGCGCTCGAAGTTCGGATCGTTCAGGGCAGGTGTCGCCACCAGCAGTCGTCCGGTCAGCGACTCCCGCGCCATACCCCCGATCATGCCCGGCTCGTGGTGCACGGCGATAGCTCCCCATCTGAAGTGGCCACCTTGGGAGTGGACGCTAACCTATCGGCGCCCGCGGTGCCGAGGAGTACGGCGCGTCGCGCGGCGAGAAAGCCCGTGACAGCCCGGAGATGCGGACACGGCCGGCCCGGAGAAGTGGACACGGCCCGCCCGGAGGACCGGGCGGGCCGCCGCCTGGGAGCGCTTGTCCTGCGCGTGAAAACCCTCGCGCTTTCCTGGCACAGTAACCGAGTCCGGCACGTCGTGCGTGGCGTTGTCCTCGATCCGATGAATGGCGAAAAACACCGGCCGTTAAGGTCGGTGCCAACTCCAGCTCCGCACGAGACGCCGGGGAGGGCGCAGTGCCAGATCAGACGCGTTGGTACGAGAAAGTCGGCGGCCCTGTCGAGATCGCCGTGATCGGCGGCTCTGGTCTGTACGCGTTGCTCGACGACGCTGTCGAGGTCAGCGTCGACACGCCTTACGGGGTGCCGAGCGACGCGCTGACCGTGAGTGAGATCGGCGGCCGCCGGGTGGCGTTCCTGCCCCGCCACGGCAAGGCCCATCAGCACCCGCCGCACCGGATCCCGTACCGGGCGAACCTGTGGGCGTTGCGCGCATTGGGCGCCCGCCAGGTGCTGGCGCCCTGCGCCGTGGGCGGGTTGAAGCCGGAGCTCGGGGCCGGCGCGTTCGTCGTCCCGGACCAGCTCGTGGACCGCACCAGCGGCCGGGCGCAGACGTACTACGACACCGGCGCGGCGCACGTGTCGTTCGCCGACCCGTACTGCCCGGTGGGGCGGGCCGCTGTCCTGAGCGCCGCGGCGGCGTCTGGTGTGGACATGACGGACGGCGGGACCATGGTGGTCGTGGAGGGGCCGCGGTTCTCCACTCGCGCGGAGTCCCGGTGGTTCTCCGGCCTGGGGTTCTCGCTGGTGAACATGACCGGCCATCCGGAGGCGGTGCTGGCGCGCGAGCTGGCGCTCTGCTACACCGCGATCGCGCTGGTCACGGACCTGGACGCCGGGGTCGAGGGCGGCCACAGCGTCACCCAGGAAGAGGTGTTCCGGGTGTTCGGGGCGAACACCGAGCGGATGCGGAAGCTCCTCTTCCAGGTGGTCGCCGATCTGCCGAGTGACCGCGACTGCCCGTGCCCGCACGCCCTGGACGGCATCGACCTGCCGTTCGACCTGCCATAGGCGCCGGCGGCGCCGCTCAGCTGGCCGGCAGCCGCACCACGAAGCGGCAGCCGTTACCGACGTTGCTCACGGCGACCTGACCCCGGTGCGCCTCCACCAGCCCACGCACGATGGCCAACCCCAGGCCGCCGCCCGCCGCGCCGCCGCCGGACGGCGGAGTGCGGGCCTGCTCGCCCCGGAACGCCACGTCGAACACCCGGTCCAGCTCCGACTCCGGGATCCCGCCGCAGGCGTCGGTGACCGAGAACCAGCCGACGTCGACGTCGCGGCCCCCGGCGACCGTCACGGAGCCGTCGGACGGCGTGTGGCGAACCGCGTTCAGCAGCAGGTTGGCGACGATCCGGTTCAGCTCGGGCATGCTCGCCCGTACCGTCGGCCAGTCCTCGGCCGTGGCAACCAGCCGGACATGGCGCGCGGCCGCGACCGGTGAGGCACTGGCCAACGCGTCGCTGACCACCTCTTTCAGCGGCACCGTGGCGAGCGTCAGCCGCAGCGCGCCAGCGTTGATCCGGGACAGCTCGAACAGGTCGTCGACCAGGCCGGCCATCCGGTCGGACTCGGCGCGGATCCGGCCGTGATAGTCGGCGACGGTCGCCTCGTCAGTCACCACATGGTCCTCCAGGGCCTCGGCCATGGCCCGCAGACCGGCCAGGGGGGTACGCAGGTCGTGGCTGACCCAGGCCACCAGCTCCCGGCGACTGGCCTCCAGCCGGCGTTCCCGGGCCCGCGTCTGCGCCGCCCAGACGCTCTCCGCGGCCAGCCGCCGGCCCAGCCACAGCGCCACCGACAGGCTCACCGCGCCAGCCACCACGACGACGACCAGCAGCACTGTCAGGTCGTGCGGCGAGATGAACATCGCCAGCGCGGCGCCGACGATCCCGGCGAGCACCGAGCCCACCGCGACGGCCAGCAGCACGCAGATGTGCGCGGTGACCGAGCGGCCGCGCATCAGTCGCAGCAGCACCCCTCCCGGCAACGCCACGGCGAGCGATCCGCCGAGGGCGATCCCGATGACCAGCAGCATGTCCCGCATCGCGTCACGCTCCAGCGTCTTCGGCGGAGCGCGCGCCATCCGCGGCGGGCTGCGGCCGGTAGTCGGCCGGCTGGTACCGGTAGCCGACGCCCCACACCGTAGCGATCCGCTGCGGATCAGCGGGGTCGTCCTCGACCTTCTCCCGCAGCCGCCGCACGTGCACGGTCACCGTGGACTGGTCCCCGAAGGACCAGCCCCAGACCTGCTCCAGCAGCTCGGCCCGCCGGTACACCCCCTCGGGGTTCCGCATCAGAAAGACCAGAAGATCGAATTCTCGTACGGTGAGCGCCAGCTCCTGGCCCGCCCGTCGAGCGATCCTGGCGCGCATGTCCACTGCCAGGTCGCCGTCCCGTAGCACCTGCGGCTCGTCGCTGACCGCCGGCGCCGCCCCGGCCCGGCGCAGCACCGACTGCACCCTCAGCACCAGCTCCCTCGGGGAGAACGGCTTCGTCACGTAGTCGTCGGCGCCTGTCGTCAGGCCGAGCACCCGGTCGGACTCCTCGCCCAGCGCGGTCAGCATCACCACCGGAACGTCGGCCTCGGCGCGCATCCGGCGGCACACCTCGATGCCGTCCATGCCCGGCAGCATCAGGTCCAGCACCACCAGGTCGGGCCGGTCAGACCGGTACGCACGCAGCGCGCTGACCCCGTCGGCCGCGAGCGCCACTGTGATCCCGGCCCGCTCCAGGTAGCGGCGCACCACGTCACTGACGGTCGGATCGTCGTCGACGACCAGGACCCTGCTCACTGCCACCTCCCCGGCCGCGTGGCGCGCCGATTCGGTCGCCGAGACAAAGGTCGGCAGCGCGCGGCCACTGCGAGCGTAGGCCAGACAGACGCGGCGCCGGCGTGCGATGCCGGCGCCGTCAGCGGTTTGTAAGAGCTCGGATCAGGTCTCGCCGCCGATGTCCGTGGCGAACGCCTCGTACACGAGGTCGGCGCCGCGCTGCCGGTGCCGCGACAGCCCGCGGAGCAGGTCGCTGGCCCAGGCGCGGAGTCGCTCGATCTCCAGGTGGGGCTCGGAGACGCGGCGCGCGTACGCGTCCATGGCGCGGGCGATCATGGCGTGCTCGCGCACCAGCACCCCCACGGCGCGCGCGAGCCTGGGCGCGGCGAGCAGCAGCTCGGCGTACAGGCCCTCTTCGCCTTCGGTCACTGCGATGTGCTCGGCGAAGGCCCGGCGCAGGTTGGCGAGCCGGCCGGCGACCTGGTTCCGCCAGTCCGGCTCGGCGGACGGCACGGCGATGGCGCGCTCGAACTCGTGGATGTGGTGGAGCAGCTCGACTCGGTGCCGACGCACAGCGCCCAGCTGCCCGTGGCTGGTCGCTCCTAACAGACTGGGCGCGACGAAACCGCCCTGTGGTGTCACCGTCATGGCACACCTCCCGTCACCGGGTCTTTACCGATGGTCGACTTAGTAAGCCGCAAAAGTCCATACTTCGGAAAAAGCTTTCAGTATACGGCACCCCAACGAAATCCCCCGACACCACAGCAACACAAGACTCCGTACCCAAAAAGATCTTGGATGAAGCACAACCAGCAAGCCCAAAACAGCGCGCAAGAAGGCAACGGCGCGCAAGGCGGAAGACGAGCGCCGCACGCGGGCAAGCGCGCAACGGCGCGCAAGGGAGGCAGGCCAGGGCCGCACGCGGGGGCGCGGAGGCGCGAAACGGCGCGCAAGGAGGCAGGTGAGGGTCGCACGCGGGGGGTTCGGGGGGTCGTCCCCCCGGATACATGACGAGGTGGACCCTGCCCGCGCAATCCGCGGGCAGGGTCCACCCATCCAGCTCGTGGAGGTGCCGGGAATTGAACCCGGGTCCTTCGCCGGTTCGACAGGGCTTCTCCGGGCGCAGCTCGCTGTGCCTCTGCTTGGCCCCACCGATCACGCGAGCGAGTCGGTGTGACGGGCCCAGCTACTGTTCTCGTCCCGTCAAGCCCCGTAGCCGAGCCTGACCGGTGAGTCCCCTAGCTGATGCCGGACTCTAGGTCGGAGACACTCCTAGGCCGACAAGTTCGCTCCTAGCCTCAGGCGGCGAGGGCGAACTGAGCGCGATTAGACTTGGCGCTTATTTTTTTCCGACGACGATTAACGAGACGACGTCGGCTTCCTCGGCCCGCTTCCCCTGTGTCAACGTACGAAGTCGAAACCAGTCACCCCCCTGTTGAGTTGTACC
>WHSM01000093.1 GCA_009380105.1 Micromonosporaceae bacterium | reverse complement strand
GCCCGCGTCGGTCGCCGACCTTTCCAGAGACATCGACGAGATCCTCTCCGACTCCCGCATGGTCGGCTCCCAGGCCGGCGTTCTGGTGCGCGACGCGGACACCGACGAGGTGCTCTACGCCAAGAACACCGACGCCCGCCTGCTGCCCGCGTCGAACAACAAGCTGTTCACCTCGGCCGCCGCGATGGAGGTGCTCGGCCCGGACTACACATTCACCACCGGGGCGCTCAGCGACGGCCGCCGGGACGGATCGACGCTCAAAGGCGACCTCTACCTCAGAGGCGGCGGCGACCCGACCACCCTGGCGTCCGACTACGACACGCTCGCCAAGCAGATCGCCGAGGCCGGTGTGCGCACGGTAAAGGGCAAGCTGATCGCGGACGACAGCTTCTTCGACGCCGAGCGGCTCGGCACGGACTGGGCGAACGACGACGAGCCGTACTACTACGCCGCGCAGATCTCCGCCCTGACGGTGTCCCCGGACACCGACTACGACGCCGGCACCGTGATCGTGCGGGTCGAGGGCGGGGCGGCCGGATCCCCGGCGCGCGTGACCGTGATCCCGGAGACCAGCCACGTGCAGATCGACAACCGGGCGACCACGGGCTCCGCCACGAGCCTGTCCGTCGTGCGGCAGCACGGGACCAACACGATCGTGGTCTCGGGCACGATCGGCGTCGGCGCGGTCTCCAGTCGCTGGGCGTCGGTCTGGGAGCCGACCGGGTACGCCGCCGACGTGTTCCGCAGAGCGCTGGCCCGCCACGGCGTCGAGGTGTCCGGCAAGACTGTGCTGGGCGTGACCCCGGGTGACGCCAGGACGCTGGCAGCGCACGAGTCAATGCCGCTGTCGGAGCTGCTGACGCCGTTCATGAAGCTGTCGAACAACGGTCACGCCGAGGTGCTGGTCAAGGCGATGGGGCGCAAGGCGTACGGCAAAGGAACCTGGTCCGACGGGCTGCGGGCTGCGAGGGAGGCCCTGGCGCGGCTCGGGCCGAACATGGTCAGCATGCGCATGGTGGACGGCTCGGGCCTGTCCCGCAGGGACCTGACCACGCCGGGCCACATCGGCGCGCTACTCGCGGCGGCCCAACCCGAGCCGTGGTTCGACGTCTGGCTGGACTCGCTGCCGATCGCCGGTGAGCCGGATCGGATGGTCGGCGGCACGTTGCGGAACCGGATGCGCGACACCCCGGCGGCCGGCAACGTCCGCGCCAAGACCGGCTCGTTGACCTCCGTGACGGCTCTCTCCGGGTACGTCAAGAGCGCGGACGGAGAGCTGTTGATCTTCTCGATCGTGCTGAACAACTACCTGTCGGGCAAGCCCAGCGACCTGGAGGACCGGATCGCGGTGCGGCTCGCGCAGTTCAGCCGCGACGCGGAGGCGGGCACGCAGCAGACGCCGTACCGGGTGAAGCCGCCGACCTACTCAGACGAGCGGGCCGGCAACCTCGAATGCTCCTGGCTGAAGGCCTGCTGACCCCGCGATCTTGGAGGCTTTCCGTCGCTCTGACGGCGGAAAGCCGCCAAGATCTGCCCAAACCTCGCGCTTCTGCGTAGCCTCGAAACAGGACCACCGGAATGCGGGACAAGAAGCGGGGTGTCTCATGCGAATTTCGGATGTGCTTCGCCATAAGGGATCCGACGTTGCCACCGTGCCTCCGACAGCGTCGGTGTCCGACGTGGCCGCGACGTTGACCGAGCACAACGTCGGCGCCTTGGTCGTGGTCGACGGCGACGCGGTCGTGGGCATCGTCTCCGAGCGGGACGTCGTGCGCCAGCTCCACCAACGCGGCGGCGAGCTGCTGAGCGCGCCGGTGGCGCACATCATGACCGCGTCGGTGGTGAGCTGCGCGGTCGACGACACCGTGGACGACCTGGCAGCGGTCATGACCGCGCGCCGGATCCGGCACATGCCGGTGCTCACCGCGGGCCAGTTGGTCGGCATCGTGAGCATCGGCGACGTGGTGAAGAGCCGGATCGACCAGTTGGAGACGGACCGCCAGCAGTTGGAGGCGTACATCACCCACGGCTGATCGGCGGCGCTCGGCGTCAACTCTGTCTGCGGCATCGCCATGCCCCCTGACGGGTTCGTTCCCGTGGGCGGGTGGGCTCAACCACCCAGGTTCGCTTGCACTCTCGAGGCGAGAGTGCTAAACCTGTGATTGGCACTCGGCTCGCACGAGTGCCAGACCGCCGCCCTCGGGCGGGGGTCTCAGGTCGGGTGGTGAGACCTCTGGGTCGACCGTCGCGGGCATCGACCCGGCCGGCAGCGTGTTTAGGAGCATGCGTACGCACGGGGCTCCGCTCGGGCGGGCCCCAGGCAGGCGGCGCGTTGACGCGCCACAACCGCACACGCAAACCGGAGGACAACGCCGAATGGCAAAGATGATCGCGTTCGATGAGGAGGCGCGCCGCGGACTTGAGCGCGGCATGAACATCCTCGCCGACGCCGTAAAGGTGACGCTGGGCCCGAAGGGCCGCAACGTCGTGCTCGAGAAGAAGTGGGGCGCCCCCACCATCACCAACGATGGTGTGTCGGTGGCCAAGGAGATCGAGCTCGAGGATCCGTACGAGAAGATCGGCGCCGAGCTGGTCAAAGAGGTCGCGAAGAAGACCGACGACGTGGCCGGCGACGGCACCACGACCGCCACGGTCCTGGCGCAGGCGCTGGTCCGCGAGGGTCTCCGCAGCGTGGCCGCCGGCTCCAACCCGATCGCTCTGAAGCGGGGCATCGAGGCCGCGGTCTCCTCGGTGGCCGAGGAGCTGAGCAAGCTCTCCAAGGACGTTGAGACCAAGGAACAGATCGCCTCGACCGCGTCCATCTCCGCTGGTGACCCCAGCGTCGGCGAGATCATCGCCGAGGCGATGGACAAGGTCGGCAAGGAAGGCGTCATCACCGTCGAGGAGAGCAACACCTTCGGCCTGGAGCTTGAGCTCACCGAGGGCATGCGCTTCGACAAGGGCTACATCTCCGGCTACTTCGTGACTGACACGGAGCGCATGGAGGCTGTGCTGGAGGACCCGCACATCCTGATCGCCAACCAGAAGATCGCGGCGGTCAAGGACCTGCTCCCGGTGCTCGAGAAGGTCATGCAGGGCGGCAAGCCGCTGGTGATCATCGCCGAGGACGTCGAGGGCGAGGCCCTGGCCACCCTGGTCGTCAACAAGATCCGTGGCACGTTCAAGTCGGTCGCCGTCAAGGCTCCCGGCTTCGGCGACCGCCGCAAGGCGATGCTGCAGGACATGGCGATCCTGACCGGCGGCCAGCTCATCAGCGAAGAGGTCGGGCTCAAGCTCGAGAACGCCGACGTGTCGCTGCTGGGCTCCGCCCGCAAGATCGTGATCACCAAGGACGAGACCACGATCGTGGATGGCGCGGGTGACGCCGACCAGATCGCCGGCCGCGTCAACCAGATCAAGGCCGAGATCGAGAAGAGCGACTCGGACTACGACCGCGAGAAGCTGCAGGAGCGGCTGGCCAAGCTGGCCGGCGGCGTCGCGGTGATCAAGGTCGGCGCCGCGACCGAGGTCGAGCTCAAGGAGCGCAAGCACCGCATCGAGGACGCGGTGCGCAACGCCAAGGCCGCAGTCGAGGAGGGCATCGTCCCGGGTGGTGGCGTCGCGCTGGTGCAGGCCGGCGTCAACGCCTTCGACAAGCTGGACCTGGCCGGCGACGAGGCGGTTGGCGCCCAGATCGTCCAGTCGTCGCTGTCGTCTCCACTGAAGCGGATCGCGATAAACGCCGGCCTCGAGGGCGGCGTCGTGGTCGAGAAGGTGCGCGGCCTGGAGACCGGCCACGGCTTGGACGCCGCGACCGGCGAGTATGTCGACATGCTCGCCGCCGGCATCATCGACCCGGCCAAGGTGACCCGTTCGGCGCTGCAGAACGCCGCGTCGATCGCCGCGCTGTTCCTGACCACCGAGGTTGTGGTCGCGGACAAGCCGGAGAAGGAGAAGGCCGGCGCCGGCGCCGCGGGTGGCGACGGCGGCATGGGCGGCATGGACTTCTGAGTCCTGCCGTTCGAGCAACGCAAGGAGGGCGGGTCGCTTGCGGCCCGCCCTCCGCGCTGTCCAGATCTTTCGGGGGTACGCCAGTAGCGCTCGTGGCGCGTGTAGCGTCGCTGCCATGCTTGATCGGATTCGCGCGCTGCTGGCAGACGCCCCCGTCATGGACGGGCACAACGACCTGCTGTGGGAGTTGCGCACCCTGGCCGGGCATGACTTCGGCGCGATCGACATCGCGTGCGACCAACGCCACACCACGCTGCAGACCGATCTGCCGCGGCTGCGAGCCGGCGGGGTCGGCGCCCAGTTCTGGTCGGTGTGGGTGCCCTGCCGGCACGAGCCGCCTCGGCACGTCGTCACCACGTTGGAGCAGATCGACGCGGGGCGCCGCATGGTGGCGCGATACCCCGGCGACCTGCGACTCGCCACAACGGCCGACGAGGTGGAGGCGGCGGTCGGAGCCGGCCGGATCGCCTCCCTGCTCGGCGTAGAGGGCGGGCACAGCATTGGCGAGTCGCTCGGCACGCTGCGGATGATGCACGCTCTCGGCGTTCGCTACCTGACCCTCACCCACATGGAGAACACGCCGTGGGCCGACAGCGCCACGGACAAGCCGGCCGTCGGCGGCCTCAACGACTTCGGCCGCGAGGTGGTGCGGGAGATGAACCGGCTGGGCATGTTGGTCGACCTCTCCCACGTCGCGTCCAGCACGATGCACGCCGCGTTGGATGTGAGCGTCGCGTCGGCGTTCTTCTCCCACTCCTCGGCCCGCGCGCTGTGCGACCACCCCCGCAACGTGCCCGACGACGTGCTGGCCCGGGTCCGGGACACCAACGGCCTGGTCATGGTCACCTTCGTGCCGGGGTTCCTCACCGAGGAGTGCCGGGCCTGGATGGACGCGCTGGGCGACGAGGAGGACCGGCTCGACGCGCTGCTCCCGCACGGCGACCCGGAGTGGCGGGACGCGCTGGCGGCATGGCGGAAGGCCAACCCGAGGCCGCCGTGCGGGGTCTCGGATGTGGCCGACCACGTCGAGCACGTGCGGGAGACGGCCGGCGTGGACCACGTCGGGCTGGGCGGCGACTACGACGGCTGCCTCAGCCCGCCCGACGGCATGGCGGACGTCGCCGGCTATCCCGCGCTGCTCGCCGAACTCGCTACGCGCGGCTGGACCGACGCGGAGCTGGCGAAGCTCACCTACCACAATGCGCTACGCGTCCTCCGCGCCACCGAGGCCACCGCCGGCTGACCGGGTTCACCGGCGGGCGCGTTTGACCGCTGCGTGCGCGTCCACGATTCCGGCGCCTGCCGCGGCTCCTTCGCCGCATGGTTCCTGCCCGCTGATCGGCCTTGCTGTTCGCTGCAGCAGTTTCTCGGTACGCGGGATGTCGCCGATCAACGACGGCACAGCGGACCAGAGCAGCGCCACAGCGCCCGCCACGTGCGGCCCCGCCATCGAGGTGCCCGACTGGCTGGCGTACCCACCGGGAACCGCCGAGAGCACATCCTCGCCGGGGGCCGCCACATCCGGCCGAGGGCCGGCGTCGTCGGACAGGGCGCGGCTGGAGAAGCCCGCGACCTCGCCGGTCTCGTTGACCGCCCCGACCGCGAACGAGTTGTGGTACCGGGCCGGCGGGTCGGTGAGTGAGCCGCAGCGCGGACCAGTGTTGCCGGCCGACGCCACGAAGAAGATCCCCGCGGCTCGCATCGCGAGGACCGCAGGGGCCAGCGCCGGGGCGTCACACCCCTCGAGCTCCGGGCAGCCCCACGAGTTGTTGAGCACGTGCGGCGCCCGGGTCGGGTCGCCGTCGCGGAACGGATCGCCGCCGCGCTTGAACGGGGCCAGCATGAACTGCATGCAGTCCAGGTACGCCGACGGGCCGGCCATGTTGCGCGCCAGGTTGACGCACCCGATCCACGTCGCGTCGGGCGCCACGCCGATGTTCTCGTCGCCGACAGCGGTGCCGGTGGTGTGGGTGCCGTGCCCGTTGAAGTCGGTCGGCTTCCGGGTGTGGTTCCACGGGTCGTGCCAGGAGTCCGGCCCGCCCCGGAATCCGTCGCGCAGGGCCGGGTGAGAGCCGTCCACTCCGGAGTCCGAGCTGCCCACCACGATTCGTTTCCCAGTGGCATCGAAGTCCGACCAGACCCGCGGCGCGCCGATCATGGCGAGGTTCCACGGCGGCTCGCGCGGCGGGAGAGTCTCGGCCGGCGCCTCGGCCGAGGGCATCCGAGGGATCGGGCGAAGCACCGGGTCCAGCAGCACCCTGTCGACGTCCTCGCGGCGGGACAACCACTCGCGCACCGCGGCGCCGGCGCGCACCGAGATCCCGTTCACCAGGTAGTACGGGGTGTAGTGCAGGCCGAGCCGGTCCAGGTCCTCCCGCAGCGGGCGCTGGGTCCGCTCGGCGTGCGACACGAGGCGGCGGTAGACGGCGCCGACGCGGACGGCGCGGTTCTCCGGGCCGGTCGACGGGACCACCAGGGACAGCGACGCCTGCGACGAGAGCACCACGAAGATGCGGTCCCCGTGCAGGCCGGGGTGCCCGGCCGCGGCGTGTGCGCCGAGTCCGGCGCCGAGGACCACGGCCGCGACCAGCGCGGCCAGCCAGCCGTGCAGCAGCGCGCGACGCAGCAGCAGCCCGTACGCCAGCCCGGCGACCAACGCGACGCCGAGCGCGATCACGGCGGCGAGCATCGCCCAGCCCAGCACGTCGGTGAAGCCGAGCAGTATCGACATCTCTTCCGGGTCCACGAACCCGAGCGGCCCGAACACCGCCACGCCGATCAGCACGCCGACCGGCACGCCGGACGGCGCGGCGAAACTCCGTTGCAGCGCGGCGGCGGCGTACCCGAGCGCCGGCACGGCCAGCATCGCGGCGAGCGTGACCCCGCTGACGCCGACGCCGGAGGCCAGGAGCAGCAGCGTCACCCCGGAGACGTACCCGCCGCCGAGCACGAGCTGCCAGCGCGGCAATCCGGTGAGCGGCCTCCAGAAGCTCGCGCCCAGCACCGTGCCCGCCGCCGCGCCGACAGTGGCGGCGGCGAGCGCCGCGAGCACCGTCTCCATCAGACCGCCGAGCGAGGCGATCCAGAGCCAGGGGATCAGGGTGGCCAGCCCCCCGGCGAACCCAAGCCAGACCGCGTCCCAGGGCGCGGGCTCGGCGACCGGCTCCGGGACCAGTTCGGCGGTCACGGATCCGTCGGGTTGCCGCACCTGCGGAGCGGGACGGTTGCGGCGTCGGACCAGCTGTGCCGCGAGCGCGATCCCGCCTGCGACCAACGCCAGCGCCGCCAGGTACAGCTCGTGGTGCGTGTGCGGGACCGCCCGTACCGTGCCGAGCACCCCCAGCAGCAGCGCGCCGGCCATCCAGGCCCACCCCGCCGTTCGGAGCGCGACCATCCTCCGGGGGAAGAACAGGATCGGCAGTGTTAACAGCGCGGCGACCACGGCGGACGCCCAGCCGGCTGCCGGCCACCACGGCTCAGATGTGCCCTGCGTGATCGCGATCTGCTCGAAGAACCACGTCCCGGCATGAGCCAGAAACCCGACCGCTGCGATCACCAGACCGGCCGCTCCGACGTACGCGGCCGCCAGCGGCCCCTGCCACGAGGGCGTCGCCGGCGCCGACGGCCAGGGCGTCGGAGGCGGCAGCGTGCCGACCAGCGTCGGCGGGGGACCGGGCGGTGGAGCCGGCGCCGGCCGCTCAGACTGCTCCGGCAGCTCCTCGGATCTGGCGTGGTCACCCCGCTCTGTCATGGCCTGACGATACGGCCGAGGTCCAACAGCTACGGTGATCGGGTGCGACGTGATCGGACTGTTTCGCGGTACGCCGCCGGACGCCTCTCCAGCCAGCGGCGCGCCGCCGACCTCGCGCGGATGCGCGAGGAGACTTTCGACGTCCTCGTCATCGGCGGCGGCGTCACGGGGGTCGGAGCGGCCCTCGACGCGGCGAGCCGCGGTTTGTCGGTGGCGTTGGTGGAGGCGCGGGACCTGGCGGCCGGCACCTCCAGCCGCTCCAGCAAGCTGATCCACGGCGGCCTGCGGTACCTGGAGCAGCTGGAGTTCGGGTTGGTGCGCGAGGCGCTGCGGGAGCGGGGGCTGCTGTTGCGCCGGCTGGCCCCGCACTTGGTGCGGCCGGCGCCGTTTCTGGTGCCGCTGACCGCGCCGGTGTGGCAGCGCGCCTACTACGGCGCCGGCCTGCTGTTGTACGACACCCTCGCCACCGCCTTCGGATCCGGCCGCGGCATCCCGTGGCATCAGCACCTGTCCCGGCGTGGCGCCCGGCGGCAGTTCCCGAGCCTGCGCGAAGGCGTCGTCAGGGGTGCCATCCAGTACTTCGACGGCCAGGTCGACGACGCCCGGTACGTGGTCGCCATGGCCCGCACCGCCG
This sequence comes from Micromonosporaceae bacterium, assembly GCA_009380105.1. Taxonomy (GTDB): domain Bacteria; phylum Actinomycetota; class Actinomycetes; order Mycobacteriales; family Micromonosporaceae; genus WHSM01. The sequence continues at coordinate 3,979 of WHSM01000093.1, read as the reverse complement.
CCAGCTACGGCGCCGCGATCGCCACCTCGGCCCGCGTGGTCCAGGTGCTGCGGCACGCCCGCGAAGTGGTCGGGGCGCGGGTGCGGGACATGGAGTCGCGGGAGGAGTTCGACGTGCGCGCCCGCACCGTGATCGCGGCGACCGGGGTGTGGAGCGACGACGTCACCGAGATGATCCGGGACTGGCCGGAGTTGGCGCAGCACCCGGCGCTGCCGGGCGCCGCCGGGCCCAGCGGCCTGCGCGTGCGGGCCAGCAAAGGCGTCCACCTGCTGGTGCCGCGCAGCGCGATCACCGGGGATTCCGGCCTGATCCTGCGCACCCCGAGCAGCGTGCTGTTCGTGATCCCCTGGGGCGGGCATTGGATCATCGGCACGACCGACACCGACTGGGCCCTGGACCGCGCCCACCCGGCGGCGTCAGCGTCGGACATCGAGTATCTGCTCGACCAGGTCAACCAGGTGCTCGACCGCCCGCTGTCCGTTGACGACATCGAAGGTGTGTACGCCGGCTTGCGCCCGCTGCTGTCCGGGGAGGACGAGGCGACCTCGAAGCTGTCCCGGGAGCACGCCGTCGTGGAGCCGATGCTGGGCCTGATGCTGGTCGCGGGCGGGAAGTACACCACGTACCGGGTGATGGCCAGCGACGTGGTCGACCACGCGGCGCGGCGACTTCCGGGGACGCCGAAATCGCGCACCGAGGATGTGACGCTGCTCGGCGCGGACGGGTTCGCGCCCGCCTGGGCGAACCGGTCCGACACCGCCCGCCGGCACGGCGTCGCAGTCGGCGTCATGGAGCATCTTCTGGAGCGGTACGGCACGCTGACCCGCGAGGTCCTCGCCCTGATCGCGGAGCGCCCCGACCTCGGGGTGCCGTTGGACGGGGCGCCGGAGTACCTGGCCGCCGAGGTGGCGTACGCGGCGCTCGCGGAGGGCGCGGTGCATCTGGACGACGTGCTGACCCGGCGCACCCGGATCTCGATCGAGACCCCGCACCGGGGAGTGCGCAGCGCTGAGCACGCGGCCGCGGTGATGGGCTCGGTCCTGGGTTGGGACGCGGCGACCCGGGAGCGCGAGGTCCGGCACTACCTGGCCAGGGTGGCCGCCGAGCGCGAATCACAGCAGGCCCCCGACGACCACACGGCAGACGCCACGAGAATGGGCGCCCCAGACGTACGCGGCTACACAGAAGACCCAACCCGCTCGAAGTGACCCCCTTCTTTACCGCCGTCTACCGCTAAATGGCGGCCACATGGCGGCGTGAGGCAGCCAAGCCCTCGTCACTCCAGCGAAGGCTCGGGGCCGTGGGTGAGTGCCGCTAGTTCGCGCTTCAGGTTTTCCCGCGCCTGGGCCTCGCGGGCCACCTTCAGTGTCGGCACGTGGTACAGCGACGGCAGCGCCAGCAGTCGTCGCAGCACGCCGACCCGGGCCGCCCGGAACGCCTGGTCCGGGACGTGGGCGTACTCCATCCGGATCCGGTGCGCGTAGTGCCGGTACACCTCGTGCTCGCTGGCGAGCACGCTCAGGTCGGCGTCGCAGAGCAGTTGCCCGTTGCGGTCGCCGGGCTCCGGGTCGTGGTGTTCGGTCAGCCGCACGAGTCGTGTCACCTCGGCGATCGTCCCTCCGGGGAGCCCGAGTCGGCGCAGCACTGACCGGGCCAGCGCTGCGCTGGCCTGCTCGTTGTCGTCGCGGCGCGGGGTGTACACGGCGTCGTGGAACCACGCCGCGAGCCGCACCGCGCCGACGTCGCCGGCCCAGTCGGCGTGGTCGTCGATCACCGCGAGCACCGCGCCGAGGTGCGTGAGGTCGTGGTGGTGGCGGTGGGACTGGGTCCAGCGGGAGATGAGGTCCGCGAGGGCGTGGTCGGCCACCACGGTGTCGACGTCGGGTGGAAGATCACGCCGCCACAGCGCGGGCATACCGGTCACACTTCTCAGCGTTATCGACAGACCACATTCCGCGACACACTTGGAGTGCGACGAGCGGGAGGAACTTGAAGCCGGCGCCACTGCGTCGTACCCGGAAAGGCACCATCGCTCAAGGGGGTCCGGACGTATGAAACGACGTCTCCTGTTGTACGCCGTGCTGGTCGGCCTCGCCGCGCCGGCCGCGCTCGCCGGCTGCGGAAGCGGGGACGGTGGTGACGCGGGCGCCAGCCCGACGCCGAGTCGCTCGACCGGCGAGATCGGCATCCCGCCAGGAGAGACCGGCGCTCCGTCGCACCCGCCTGGAAAGCGGCCCACGAAGATCACGCTCGCGCGCACCGGAGGCATCGCCGGGATCGATCAGCGGATCGTGATCGAGCCGGCGGGCGCGTGGACGTACACCGACGCGGACGGCCCGGACGAGACCGGCCAGCTCACCGACCAGCAGGTCTCGAAGCTGCAGTCGCTCGCCATGGACGATCGGCTGCCCCGCGAGGCGAAGCACAAGGACACCCGCAAGTGCGCCGACGGCTACCACTACGAGTTGCGCGCTGGCACGTTCACGATGGGGGCGGTGGAATGCGGCAGGTTCGAAGCCCGGCCCGCGTTCACGGCGCTGATCGACCACGTCAAAGAGCACACGGCGATGTGACGGCACGTGATGTGCCCAATGTGACGAATGTCTACGTCCCGGTCGTAGGGGCCACCCGTCACGGACCTGATCGCTAGCGTGTGCCGCCATGACCCTCGCCGTGATCGCCCTGGTGCTGGGCGCGGCGGTGTCGCACGCCACCTGGAACCTGGCCGCGAAGCGCGCCAGCGGGGGTGGCCTGGCGTTCGTGTGGCTGGCGGCGCTGGTCGCCACCGTGGCGTACGCGCCGCTGGCGGTGGTGTTCGCGCATCCGCTCTCGCTCGCGGCGGTGGCGGTCATCGGGCTGAGCGGGGTGCTCCACCTCGGCTACTTCCTGCTGCTGCAGCGGGGGTACGTGGTCGCGGACCTGTCTGTGGTCTATCCCATGGCGCGCGGCAGCGGACCCCTGCTCTCGGTCTTCGCGGCGATCCTGCTCCTGGGTGAGATGCCCCCGCCGATCGCGCTGCTCGGCGCTGGGCTGGTGGTCGCCGGCATCGTGATCATCGGAGCTGGCGCCGTCCGGCGGGGGACGGCCGGGCGAGGCGCTGGCGAGCGGAGCCTTGTCGGGAATGGCTCGGCGGCCACCACCGATGATCCGCCGGTGACGGACGGGGATCACTCGGGACGGATTCGCGCCGGAGTGGGCTACGGCCTGGCGGCGGGCGTGCTGATCGCCTGTTACACGGTGCTGGACGCCACTGCGGTGCAGACCCTCTTGATCGCACCGCTGTTCTTCGACTGGTGCAGCAACGCGATCCGCTGGGCGCTGGTCAGCCCGTACGCGGTGAAGCGGCCGGAACACGTGTCGCGGGTGTGGCGGGAGCACTGGCGGGAGGTGCTCATCGTGGCGATCCTCGGCCCGCTGGGCTACATCCTGGTGCTGTACGCCTTCACCCTCGCCGACGTGAGCCGGGTGGCGCCGGCGCGGGAGTTGTCCATTGTGGTCGGAGTGCTGTTCGGGTGGTTGCTGTTGCGGGAGCCGCAGGGCGCCCGTCGCGTGGCCGGAGCGGCGATCGTGGTGGCGGGCGTGATCGCGCTCGCCCTGTCCTGACCCAGCACGCCCGCCCGCTCGGGTTTGCGGAGGTTTGATACAAGGTTGGCGGAACCCGCGCCAAGGCAGAGACGCCAACGGGAGGACACGATGAGGCTGATCGTCGTCGGCGCGCTCGTCATGGCGCTGACCGCCCTGGCCGGATGCGGCGATGACGGGCGTGCTGATGCCGGGCTGGCCGGCCAGAGCCGTCCCTCCGCGTCCGCCTCCGCCGAGGATGCAGCCCTCCGGGACGGGGTGACACGCTCACCGAGCCCGCCGGCGCGGCGCGCGCCGTCGAAGGGTGAGCAGCCGGCGACCGCTCCTCCTGGCAGCCCTCCGGTAAAGGTGACCCTGGTGCGTTCCGGCGGTTTCGCCGGAGTGCAGCAGCAGGTGG